>DATMUM010000181.1:0-5837 GCA_035564175.1 Mobilitalea sp. | reverse complement strand
CCCCGTTAAAATCGTTACCTAACTTTTTCGAAGTAATAGCATATTTCGTAGTAACCAGAAATCTTTGCTCTATACTTGACCATATAATATAGAACAAAATCAACCCAACTAAGATCCTAAGAAAAGTCATAGGTTCTCCTTTCGGTTAATAACTAAGCAGATAGTTTCAAAGACCTTCTGCTTGTCATAATTCATACCTATTATACTATACTAGTTACCTTAAAAAGTGTCAACAAATTACTTTTAACAGGCTCCAGTAGAATTCAAATATACATATCTGTTTCCTATATTAAAAGCAGAGAATCCCGTTATATACTCGGGATTCTCTGCTTAGACTTTGTGTGTAATGAAGATTTTTAATCGTAGAACTATTATTAATTCCAGATGCAGCTGCTTTCGCTATTAAAACTAATTTATCAAATATCCTTAATTAGCGATGAAGTAACGTTTTAAAATCTTAAAAAAGCTATCCTTATAGCGTGCCTTATTAACATTGTTTAAAGCTAGTATATCTACGCTGCCTATCTTCTGGTCTTGGTAATAATAGACGATATCGCCTATCTTATCATTCGCAGCAACAGGTGCGGGAACCTCTTCAAACATAACAACTTCCTTTCTTATCTGGTCAGAACTTTTCCCTTTTGAACACAGATAGGAAAATTCACTCCCGGCCTTTCCCATAACCGTATCATCGACACCTTTTACAACTCTGACAGGTTCCAACTGTACATCCTTGTTATCATCAACAAAGACGCTGTAGTTGGCAAAGCCATAGTTTAAAAGCTTTGCAGCTTCTGCAAACCTAGTCTTCGTATCCGGCGCAGCCAATACTACTGCAATCAGATCCATATTATTTCTTCTCGCCGTAGCTGATAGGCAATACTTCGCCAGTCCGGTAGAGCCTGTTTTAAGACCGGTAATACCATTATAGGATTTGATTAATTTATTCGTATTCGTTAAACCAAACTCAGTTTGACCCTTTTTGGTCGTATGTATAAAAGTATCCATCCACACGGTGGAGTAAGTACTGATCTCCGGATGCTTCGTAATTAATTCTCTTGACATTAAAGCTATGTCATATGCACTGGTATAATGATTGTCGACATCCAAACCACAGCTGTTAACGAAGTGTGTATTTTTCATGCCCAGCTCCTGTGCTCTTTGGTTCATTCTTGCTACGAATTCTTCCTCCGACCCAGCAATACATTCAGCCATGGCTACGCATGCATCGTTCGCACTTGCAATACTGATGCATTTGATTAATGTATCAACACTCTGAGTCTCATAAGGCTCAAGGAAAACCTGTGAGCCTCCCATGGAGGCTGCATGTTCACTGACGCTGACCTGATCGGTAAGTTTAATCTGACCCGAATCTAAGGCTTCAAATATCAATAAGAGGGTCATAATCTTAGTAACACTTGCAGGCCTTAACTGTTCATCCTTGTTTTTTTCATAGATAATGGTCCCGGTGGAGCCTTCAATTACAACAGCCGAAGGTGAAGTGATATCCAGCTGTGCATCTACCGGTGCTGAGGTCACGTTTTCCCCGGTACTTTTAACTGCTGTAGTATTATTTATCTGTGCATTCATCATAACTGGAGATAACATATAAAGAATTAAGGTACATATGATTAAGACAGCACTGATTTTTTTCATATCCCACTCCGCAAAAATGTATTATTAATATTTTAATCCATGCCTTAGGTTTTTAGACCAACCTACGAATAATTTGTCTATAAAATATTGATTAACGTGTCAAAAGCACCTTAATCAATATTGCGGTTACTTAACTACTACTGTACATTTTACGATCTTGCGCTTAATCTTAGCCGTAATTACTGTTGTCCCCTTCTTCTTCGCTATTACCCGCCCGGTCCAGCTTACACTGGCTACCTTCGGATTGCTGCTCCTCCATTTTAAAAAGTCCGATACTCCCTTGATATCGAGATCATAAGAGCCTCCAGGATGTAAGGTAAGTTGATCTTTGTTAATATCAACAACCCTGACAAGACACTTCAGCTCTTTTCCGTTAACCTTTGCAATGATGAAGGTTTTCCCAACCCCGATTGCATGTACTCTTCCGTTAAAATTTACCCAGGCTACCCTGAAGTTCGTGGAATAATAGGAAACACGTAAATTAATTCCATAGACGAACAGTCGGAACTCATCGCCTTTCTGCATTATTAACTCCGCCCTGTTTAAATGCATTGAAAATGGCAATGTTATCGATTTACGGTAATAGATTGAGGAATTTAATTTGATATAGTGGCAGATCGAGATCACTGCGACCACAATTATAATGAATCTGAAGATATAGCTGATTAAGCCTTTTGATGAATTTCCATTAGAAAATCTTTTCATAACAACACGATCCTTTTACAAGCCCTAATAAAGAGTGCTTCCAATCATTACATTCTATGATTTGCAGGCGTGAAATTGTACAAAGATTCAAAAATTAATGCATTTTTGCAAGCAAGCTTGCCTATGTTCACTTTGATTTTGAACAAATAAAAAGTGGTAAGTAAAGTAGCTCTTAATTTTTGAGTCTCCCTACTTACCACTAATTCATTTTACATTCTTTCATCCGTCTTTAAAATCTAGTGTAACTTTAGATTATAAATTAATTACTCCATCCTTCGTTACAATAGCATATACAAATGGATGTTTTTCCGGTGCTTCCTTATCGATGACATAAGCACCAAGGAAGCGTTCCTTCGCAGCCTTTAATTTATCCTTGTCATTCGCATATAGAGTTGCAAGAGCTTCACCTTTTGCCACCTTATCGCCTAGTTTCTTATGGATCAGGATACCGACACTAAGATCAATTTCACTGTCCTTTGTTACTCTTCCTCCGCCCAAGGTTAAGGAAGTCATTCCCACCTCATCCGTATGGATATAGGATACATAACCGTCACTAGGAGCAGCCACTTCTTCCTCTAGACTGGCCTTTTCAAAGAGGTCCGTATTAAATACTGCATCATTTTTACCACCCTGTGCACTGATGAATTCTGCGAACTTCTTTAAAGCAGTCTTATCCTTAATCGTCTGATTTAAGAGCTCCTTCGCTTCTTCTATTGATGTCGCACGTCCGGCTCCAAGGAGCATATAGGAAGCCAATGTCATGCTGACTTCAAGTAAATCCTTCGGTCCTTCCCCGTTAAGAGTTTTAATTGCCTCCATAACCTCCAGGGTATTACCGACAGCGTTACCAAGCGGCTGATTCATGTCAGTAATAACAGCATAGGTTTTCCTGCCTGCGATCGTTCCTATCTGTACCATTTCTTTTGCAAGTGCCAGTGAATCCTCATATTTTTTCATAAATGCACCGCTTCCGGTTTTCACATCGAGAACGATTACATCGGAACCGGAGGCAAGCTTCTTGCTCATGATACTACTGGCAATCAGGGAAATGTTATCAACCGTTGCGGTTACATCCCTTAATGCATACATTTTCTTATCAGCCGGAGCAAGGTTTGCTGTCTGTCCGACGATTGCCATCTTTACACTATTAACATTGTTAATAAACTGTTCTGACGAAATCGATGTTGAAAAGCCCGGAAAGCTCTCAAGCTTATCAATCGTACCACCGGTATGCCCAAGGCCCCTTCCGGACATCTTCGCAACCGGTATTCCCAAGGAGGCAACCATAGGTCCTAAAACCATTGAAGTCTTATCACCAACACCGCCGGTACTGTGCTTATCTACCTTAACCCCATTGATTTGGGAAAGGTCAAGCATATCCCCGCTATGAGCCATCGCTACGGTAAGTGCAGCCGTTTCCTCATGGTCCATTCCGTTAAGACATACAGCCATCAAAAATGCTGACATCTGATAATCCGGTATCTCTCCTCTGGTAAATCCATTTACGATAAATTCAATTTCGTCTGTAGCCATTTTCTCTCTATTTTTTTTCTTATTAATCAAATCATACATCTGCATAGTGATCTCTCCAATAATAATTAAATAAAATTGTGACAACATTCATATTATATACCAAATTTACCATGATTCCTATAGAAAATATAGAAATATCTTCTTAAGCCGCCATAATATATTGTTATGATACAAATTTAATTATATTATTCGCTAAAGAATGAAGCAAATCAATAATTTATAATTAATTTAACTGGTTAGGGTGTCAAATGACTGTTTTTGGTATTTCAAATGAATATCACTGTATATATATTCAGTAATATAGTATCTATGGATTTTTATATAATACTTAGACAAGAATGATACTTTATGGTATCCGTATTATAGGTAAGTTGTATAATATACTAAAACCTTGATTCTTATCTATATGCAATTGACGTTTAAGTCAAAAAAGGATAAAATAAAGCAATTAAATAAAAGGGAGATGTAACGAATGAGTTTTAAATTCATAAAGGAAGTAATATCACCGGAAGATTTGGTAAAAGCTTATCCTATGCCTGCAAGGGACGTCCTTCGTAAGAAGGAAAGGGATAAATTGATAAAGGATGTAATAACAGGTGCATCCAATAAATTTATTGTCATCATCGGACCATGCTCCGCTGATCATGAGGATGCTGTATGTGACTATATCTCCCGACTGGCAAAGGTCCAGGAAAAAGTTGAAGATAAAATAATCCTGATTCCAAGAATCTATACGAATAAACCAAGAACCACAGGGGAAGGTTACAAGGGAATCGTACACCAACCGGATCCGGAGAAAGAGCCTGATTTACATGAAGGTCTGTTTGCAATGAGAAAGATGCATCTTCATGCGATAGCGGAAAGCGGCTTAACTGCCGCAGACGAGATGCTCTATCCGGAAAATTGGCCATATGTAGAGGATATTCTCACCTACGTTGCAGTCGGCGCCCGTTCCGTTGAAGATCAACAGCACCGTCTTACAATCAGTGGTTTGGATGTACCTGCCGGTATGAAGAACCCGACCAGCGGTGACTTCTCTGTTATGTTAAATTCCGTTGTTGCAGCACAGGCTAGCCATACTTTCCTGTATCGGACCTGGGAAGTGGTTACCTCCGGTAATCCCCTCGCTCACACGATACTGCGAGGTGCCGTTAATAAACACGGACAGTGCAATCCGAACTATCATTACGAAGATCTGATCCGCCTGTTTGATATGTATAATGAACGTGATCTTCAGAACCCTGCAACAATTGTAGATGCGAACCACGCGAATTCGAATAAGCTCTACGCGGAACAGCCCCGTATCGTAAAGGAAGTTCTTCATAGCCGAAAGGTTTCATCGGATATCGCTAAGATGGTAAAAGGCGTCATGATTGAAAGCTATATCGAAAGCGGCAATCAGAAGGTAAGCGACCATGTCTATGGAAAGTCAATTACTGATGCATGCCTTGGTTGGGAAGAATCAGAAAAGTTGATCTATACGATTGCAGATAATGTATAAGATCAATGTAATTAAGTTAATCTAGATGATAAAGGCTTGGCTCTAGAGAAAGGTAGTGGAATAATATTTCACTGCCTTTCTCTATTTTATGGCATGTCAAAACGACATTTCTGATGCTTCAGGACATATTTTATCCCATTGATGGATAAATCACAGCTGGCAATAATTAGCCATCATTGCTTTAATTTACTAATTATGTTATAATTCTTCCAAATAATATTAAAGATTAAAGCGAGGTTGCCATGAAAAACAAAAGTAAAAATCTTATATTCGCAGTCATGATGATTATCATTAGTGCGTTTATTCTGACCGCTTGTGAGAATACTGCGGTGAACGTTTCAGATGGATCTGAAAATAATCTAATCAGTCCTACTTCAATCCCTACCGAAGCACCGGATAAGGCAGATGTTACAGCCACTGTACCTAATGAGTCCGCAGAATC
>DATMUM010000180.1:0-16162 GCA_035564175.1 Mobilitalea sp. | reverse complement strand
AACCCGAACAATCGTATGAGCAGCTTAAAGATATTAGATACGAACGGAAATGAGCTGACAATAACACCTACCTTCAGCCAGACAGAGCTCAATTATTATCTGATGGTAAATAACAGTGTTGATTCTGTTAATATCGTAGCTACTTCAGTGAGTACGAAAGCTACGGTTGGAGGCTGTGGAAACGTTAGCCTTGTAGTAGGCACCAATGAATTTACAGTTCCTGTAACAGCTGAAAATGGTGATATTGCATATTATAAAGTAACTATCATTCGTAGTGAACAGTAACACAGAGCTACTGATTAATTATAAGTTTATACTTATATTGTGAAATGTTGGCTTGGAATATGTTATATCGGATTTAAAAACATCCGGCCGCAGGTGTAATACCTGTCGGCCGGATAATACTATATGGAGGAGAAATCCTTCTGAAACAGAGGAGGAGAAATCCTTCTAAAACAGAGGAGGAGAAATCCTTCTAAAACAGAGGAGGAGAAATCCTTCTGAAACAGAGGAGGAGAAATCCTTCTAAAACATGGAGGAGAAATCCTCCTAAAACGGAGGAGAAATCCTCTAAAAGACGGAGGAGAAATCCTCCTATAAAGACGGAGGATGAAAAGATGAAGATGAGAATAAAACATTACGTTTCGATATTTCTTTTACTGTTTCTTGCAGGAAGCATAATTTCTGTAAAACAATGTCAGGCAGCCAGTGCCGAGGTGAATATTAATGCTGACTCTACTGAAGTTACCGTAGGTGATAATATATTTGTATATGTCACGATTGATTCGGATACCATGTTCGGAGATTTTGAGGCAAATCTGACCTATGATGAGAATATTCTGGATTATAAGAGCGGAGCATCAGTTATTACCGGCGGAAGCGGTTTCTTAAAGATATCGGACCTTGGTGTCCTGGATGGAGACAATACAAGAAAATATACTTTAAAATTTGAAGCTCTTCAGGCTGGTACGTGCACGATAGCCTTCAGTGACCGGGCTGCGGTATATGATTTTTCCACAGGTGCAGAGATGTCTGTATCCAGCAATGTACTGACACTAGATGTGAAGGCACCGGCAACTGCCTCCACCGACGCGAAATTAAAATCGCTGCAAATCAATCCTTCGAAGCTGTCACCTGCTTTTGATCCTGGAACCTATGAATATAACACAGAGGTAAGCAGTGATACGGAGCAATTGATAATCTCGGCTCTTCCGGACGATGAAAAAGCAACAGTTTCAATATCCGGTAATGATTCTCTGCGGGAAGGGGAAAATAAAGTTATCGTTTCTGTATTAGCTGAATCAGGAGACATCATAAAATATGCTATCAATGTAAATCGTAAGCCTGCACCTACGCTGATGCCGACCAGTACACCGGCAGCTTCTCCGGTAACAAACCAGAACACTTTTGAGATAATTACGATTGATGGAGAAAAGTACGCAGTATTCAGCGGTAAATATAAGCTGGTAGAGCCTGCTGCTGATGTTGAGATACCCAAAGGCTATACAAAGGGAACTCTGATTATTTCCGGTGTATCAGTTACCGCTTATTTGCCGGTTAACAACGAGGAGAGTGAATTCCTGCTGGTATATGCTGAGAACGAGTTGGGTGATTCCGGCTTCTATCGCTATGACAGGGTTGAGAAGACGATGCTGCGGTATGTTCCGGACAGTGTACTGATGAGTGGAAGTTCTGCCGGTAATTCAGACAATTCCAGTACCAAGAAATACAATTCGAACTTAACAAAGGCTGCGATTGTAATAGCTTTACTCAGTGCTTTCAGCGGTTTGCTTAGCTTTGTTGTAATCCGCCTGATGATGAAGAAGAACCGCCACAAGAGGAACGACTAGGATGATGCTTGACAAATCATGAAGTTCTGTTATACTGAATGTATAACAGATATAACGTTATAGTTTCTAATTACTGTACCTGTTGACTTAATAACCATATATGTAATATAACGAGGTGTATCTTAATGTATGTACAAATTGATTTTAATAGTGATGAAGCAATCTATATCCAGCTAAGGAATCAGATTATTTATGGTATCGCTACTTCACAGCTGCAGGAGGGGGAGAATTTGCCCTCTGTCCGGGATCTGGCAGAAGATATCGGAATTAACATGCATACTGTGAATAAGGCATATGCGATATTAAAGCAGGAGGGATACCTGAAGCTTGACCGCAGGAAGGGTGCAGTAATTGCTATTGATATCAATAAATTACAGGCAATCCAGGAGATGAGAAACGACCTGCGGGTGGTACTTGCAAAGGCATTTTGTAAAAACATCAGCTGTGAGGAGGCACATGAAATCGTTAACGATATATTTGGCGAATTTGAAAGGGGGTAATTACCATGCTATGTGACAGATGTCAAAAGAGAGATGCAAAAATATTATATACGGAGATAATTAACGGAGCAAAGAAAGAACAGCATCTTTGTGAGGAATGTGCAACTGACTATACATCCTTTCAAATGGAAAAACCTTTACTAAACAGTGATCTGACGCTTGGAGATCTGTTGTCCACCTTACTTGACAATTATACCTCAACGGACAAGAAGAAAACCGGTGAAACAAAGCCCACCATTGTCTGCAGTAACTGTGGTACTTCTTATGAAGAGTTTATCCAGAAGGGCCGTTTTGGCTGTGCTGAGTGTTATCGGAGCTTTAGCGGACAGTTGGGCAAAACCTTCAAGGGTATCCAGGGCTCTGACATTCATAACGGAAAACGGCCGAAGGGCTTTGTTACTGCCGGCTCAGATCGTATATTCAAAGACTTTTCAGAAGCAGAGAAGCTTTCGCTGAAGCTTCAGGAAGCGATAGAGAAGGAAGAATTTGAAGAGGCAGCCAGACTTCGTGATTTAATCAAACAGATGAAGAAGGAGGAAGCCAGCAATGCTTAAATGGTATGAGCAGATCGTTCCTGACAGCGATGTGGTTATATCCAGCCGTATCAGACTTGCAAGAAATCTAGAGAACTATCCGTTTTCTTCTAAAATTACGGAGGAACAAGCCGTGGCCTTGGTAAATGAGGTCAAAGGTATAACCGCTTCCCTTTCAGAAAAAGAGAATAGAAAATTTTATTCCTGCAACATCAGCACCCTAAGCGACATAGATAAAACAGCAATGGTAGAACGCCATATTGTGAGTCCGCTTCTGGCTGAAAAAGAGCAGACCACCGGACTGATCCTTTCCGAGGATGAGACCGACAGTATTATGATAAACGAAGAAGACCATGTAAGGATTCAGGCCATTGTCGGAGGCCTGAATCTGGAGCGGGCCTACAGCGAAGCAGACCGGATTGATGATATTGCTTATGAGAAGCTGCATTTTGCTTATGATGAGAAATATGGCTATCTGACTTCATGCCCGACCAATGCCGGTACAGGACTGCGTGCTTCCTGCATGGTTTTTTTACCTGCACTCAGTGCAGCAAGAATGCTTCAGAAGCTGATTGAAGAAGTAGGCAAATATGGAGTCACCATCCGCGGTATTTATGGAGAAGGCACCAAGAGTCTCGGTAACATCTATCAGATTTCAAATCAGAAGACCATGGGCATCTCGGAAAATGAGATTATTGAGAATTTGAAGCGTATTGTGTTCCAGGTTGTGAAACAGGAGCGCAAGCGCCGGGAATATATGCTTTCCGTAAATACGGACGAGATAGAAGACCAGGTATTCCGTTCTTACGGAGTATTAAAATATGCAAGACAGATATCATCCGTTGACGCCATGACGCTGCTTTCCCAGTTAAAATTCGGCAAGGAATGCGGACTGGTTAAATTTGACCGGGAATTCAATATCCATAAGCTGATGATGGGCGTTCAGCCCGGCAGCCTTCAGTGGACCCTCGGTAAAAATGTCGGAAGCTTAACCAGAGATCAGTCCAGAGCTGAATATATCAGAAAAGAATTACCGACAATTATCTAGTAGTAACTAGCAGGTAACAAATTATCAAAAGAGAATATTTGAGATATATGTTTGGGTGATACGAATATTCTGCTTATATTTCAAGACTTTAAGTAATATATATGAACGCATAAAGGTAACTATTCAGTTATGATACCTTGGGTGAAGCTTTGCAGATAAAATTACTGGTAAATCAAAGTAAATCAAGGTAAATCCTATGGAATGATGACAAGCAACTGTCTAGTTACAATATAATACTTCAGCAGGAACGGAGGACACAGCATGATGTATGATAAATTTACTGAAAATGCGAAGAATGCCATAAATCTGGCACGGGAAGTAGCATTTCGCTTATCCCATAATTATATCGGAACGGAGCATCTTCTGATTGGTTTAATGGAAGTAGAAGGTGTTGCGTCAAAAATCTTAGAAGAGAACGGTGTAACCGTTGAAAAGGTATTGGAGCTGGTAAACCAGCTGATTGCACCGAATAATGGTGTAGAAATGATGGATGCCGGCAGCTTTACGCCAAGGTCCAAGAGAATTCTGGATCAGAGCTATAAGGAAGCAGCCAAATTCAAAGCGCAGCTGGTCGGAACAGAGCACATCCTGATTGCCCTGATTAAGGAATCGGATTGTATCGCGGTACGTCTTTTGAATACCTTAGGTGTGAATGTGCAGAAGGTATATATTGATATTCTCACAGCATCCGGCGTGGATGTGAGTGCAGCCAAGAATGAGTATTCCGCAGGGAAAGGTAAGCAGAAAGGGAAGACAAGTGCGACTCCGACTCTTGACCAGTACAGCCGTGACTTGACAGAATATGCAAGGGAAGGTAAGCTTGATCCGGTCATCGGAAGAGAAAATGAAATTCAGAGAGTGGTTCAGATTCTCAGCCGCAGAACGAAGAACAACCCCTGTCTTGTCGGCGAGCCCGGTGTAGGTAAAACTGCCATCGCAGAAGGTCTTGCGCTCAAGATCGTAGAGGGCAACATCCCGGATACAATTAAGGAAAAACGTGTTGTTACACTGGATTTATCCGGTATGGTTGCAGGCAGCAAGTACCGTGGTGAATTCGAGGAAAGAATCAAGAAAGTAATTGCCGAGGTAATCTCCGACGGAAGTGTATTACTTTTCATCGACGAGATTCATACCATCATCGGCGCAGGCGGTGCTGAGGGTGCGATTGATGCATCCAACATACTGAAGCCGTCCCTGGCACGTGGTGAGCTCCAGATCATTGGCGCAACCACAAGAGAAGAATACCGTAAATACATCGAAAAGGATGCCGCATTGGAAAGACGATTCCAGCCGGTAGTTGTTGATGAGCCTTCCGAAGAGGAAGCGATCCGGATCCTTTTCGGTTTACGTGATAAATACGAAGCACATCATCAGGTTCGCATAACCGATGGTGCTTTAGAGGCAGCGGTAAAATTATCACACCGCTACATCAATGACCGTTATTTACCGGACAAAGCAATTGACTTAATGGATGAAGCAGCTTCCAAGGTACGTCTTAGCACCTATACCTCTTCTCCTCAGATCAAGGATCTGGAGCAGGAGATCAGACGCCTGGAAGATGAGAAGGAAAAGGCAATTAAGACAGAAGCTTATGAGAAAGCCGGAGAGATAAAGAAACAACAGGAAGCAACGCAGGAGGAATTGGAGAGACAGAAGCTTCAGGATGAGAAACAGAAGCTAGAGAAGCAGCTGGTTGTCGGTGAGAATGAAATTGCTGAAATCGTTGCAAGCTGGACCAAGATTCCGGTAAAGAAGCTGGCAGAGGAAGAGACAGAACGTCTTCAGAACCTCGAGAATATACTTCATCAGCGTGTAGTAGGACAGGAAGAGGCAGTCGGAGCCGTTGCGAAAGCAATCCGCCGAGGCAGGGTCGGTCTCAAAGATCCGAACCGCCCGATTGGATCCTTCTTATTCTTAGGACCTACCGGTGTTGGTAAGACGGAGCTTTCCAAAGCCCTGGCAGAAGCGATGTTCGGCAGTGAGAATTCCATTATCCGTGTCGATATGTCCGAATACATGGAGAAGCATAGTGTAAGTAAGCTCATTGGTTCCCCTCCGGGATATGTAGGTTATGATGAAGGCGGTCAGTTAAGTGAGAAGGTCAGACAGAATCCGTATTCGGTAATCCTGTTTGATGAAATTGAGAAAGCCCATCCGGACGTATTCAATATCCTGCTGCAGGTATTGGATGACGGACATATTACCGATGCCCAGGGAAGAAGAGTAAGCTTTAAGAATACCATCATCATTATGACCTCCAATGCCGGAGCACAGAATATCATTGCCCCGAAACGTCTTGGTTTTGCTTCCGTCATTGACGAAAAAGAAGATTATAAACGCATGAAGGAAGGCGTAATGGACGAGGTAAAGCGTATTTTCAAACCGGAGTTCATTAACCGAATCGACGAGATTATTGTATTCCACTCCTTGACGAAAGAAGATATTAAGAGCATTGTTGTGATTATGGTTGCTTCCATAGGTAAGAGAAGTAAGGCACAAATGAATATCGCACTTGAGACAAGTGATGCAGTAATTGACCATCTTGCAGAAGTAGGCTTTGATCCTAAATATGGTGCCAGACCGCTTCGCCGTGCAATTCAGACTAATATCGAGGATAAACTGGCCGAGGCTATTTTGGCAGGTACGATTAAAGAAGGAGATACTGTCCGAGTTGAATACCTTGATAACGAAATGGTACTTCAGGCAAAATAATTTACAAAAAATTAATATGACAAGGTAGTAGAAATTGCCCGAAATTTCGTATATAATGGATATAACTATTTAGTCGATAGAACCACAGCGACTGAATAGTTACGATACGTCCCTTATGGCGTTATCTGTCACGGTTTGTGTACTGGACGGCCTGTTATGGCCTGTGAATCAGTACGACAGACATATAAATACAATTAGGAGGGTCATACAATGGCAGTTGTTGAAGAGTTAATACGCAAAGAAAGCGATGGGACAATAAGCTTCGGTAACTATTCACTGAATGTTAAATCCAAGGTTTCTGATTTTGAACATCAGGGGGACTTATATAAAATTAAGACCTATAATGAAATAACCAAACTTGAAAAGAACGGTATGTTTGTCTATGAATCAGTTCCTGGTACTGCCGTATTTCATTTTGACACCAAAGGTAACAGCTTAAGCTTCGAGGTAAGTGGTAATGACAGCGCTCAGATTACATTAGAGCTGGAAGCTGAGAAGGAATATGAAATTTATAAGGATGATACCTATCTTGATAAGATAAAGACGAATTTAGGCGGAAAGCTTGTATTAAGCTTGGACTTAGAAGAAGGCAATAAGGACTTTATAAAGGTGGTTAAACTGTAGGATGGCTAAAAACAAGACTGTGTTTTTCTGCAAAGAGTGTGGCTTCGAATCGACGAAATGGTTAGGCCAATGCCCGGGCTGTAAAGAGTGGGATACTTTTTCAGAGGAACCAGTTTTGAAGAAGAGCAATAAACCTGCTGGCATAAAGTTGACAAGGGAGCCTGAGCTGATTTCCAATATCAAAGCGGAGACGGAGCTTAGACTCAGTTCCAATATAGAAGAATTAGACCGTGTACTTGGAGGCGGAATTGTAAAAGGAAGCCTGGTCCTGGTGGGCGGTGATCCCGGTATCGGTAAATCTACGTTACTTCTTCAGATGTGCCGGGAGATTGTTAGTAAATCAAAAAAGATTCTTTATATCTCAGGAGAAGAATCCTTAAGTCAAATAAAGATGAGAGCAGAGAGGCTCGGCGTATTTCACGGCGAGCTTCTGCTCCTTTGTGAAACAGATCTTGATGTTATTGAAGAGACGATTCAGAAACACAAGCCGGATATCGTCGTCATAGATTCCATCCAGACGATGTTTAAGGAAGAGGTGACTTCTGCTCCTGGAAGTGTAAGCCAGGTAAGAGAAGCTACCGCTGCACTGATGCAGATTGCGAAGGGCTTGGGAATTACAGTATTCATCATTGGGCATGTAACAAAGGAAGGTATTGTTGCAGGACCGAGAGTGCTGGAGCATATGGTGGATACGGTGCTTTATTTTGAAGGAGACAATTACGCTTCCTACCGGGTGCTTCGTGCTGTGAAGAACCGATTTGGCTCTACCAATGAGATCGGTGTATTCGAGATGCAGGGTACTGGGCTTGTGGAAGTGAAAAATCCTTCCGAATTCATGTTAAAGGGAAGGCCGGAAGGAGAACCGGGATCGGTAGTTGCTGCATCGATCGAAGGGACAAGACCAATTCTGGTGGAAGTTCAGGCATTGATTTGCAAGACCAATTTTAACATGCCAAGGAGAACAGCAGCCGGAACCGATTATAACCGAGTCAACTTATTGATGGCCGTACTGGAGAAAAGAGCGGGTATCCAATTATCCGACTGTGACGCTTATGTCAATGTAGCAGGAGGTATGAGAATTACGGAGCCAGCGCTTGATCTGGCGGTGACTACTGCGATACTTTCCAGCTTTAAGAATATATCACTTGATAACAAGACAGTGCTATTTGGCGAAGTCGGATTAACAGGTGAAATCAGGGCGGTTAATATGGCTGAGCAGAGAGTATCGGAAGCAGCTAAGATGGGCTTTGGAGTCTGCATTTTACCGCAAGCGAATAAGGAACATATCAAATCACCGGGAATAAAGCTGATTGGAGTGCGAAATCTTCAGGAAGTAATAGGCATACTTAGAAAATAAGTGTACATATGAGCGTATATTTACTTGTTAGGATAAGGTGATGGGATTGGGTTAAAACCAGGGGGATACCAATGAAGGATAAGCTAAGCGAAAGATTAATACTCCTAGCGACAGCTCAGGAATGCATGACTGATATTGCGGACATGATGGAGCAGTGGAGTGGCTCCCAGCTAAATACCGAGAAAAACGCCTTTGAATCGATGAATGTATCTGATTATGTACTTAATATGTCAAAAGAAGGGAAACAGTTGGTTGAACAGCTGCAGCAATGCAGTAGTGATATAGGTGTTGGAGTTGCTTCTGATGAGTATCGTAGGCTGACAGCTTTAATGGATGGGATTAAGAAAGTGTTTCTTAATATTGCCGAGGCTTCTGCAGAAGTAAACGACAAATCCCACCGTATCGAAGGTGAGGTTGCCTACCAGAAGGAGATGGGCGACAATATTAAAAACAGCCTGATCGTAGTTAGAGATAGTATTGATTCTGCGGTAGCCTGCGATGAGTTCATGATGGCTGATTTATGATAGGGATTTATGAAAAAGTAAGGATAGTTAAAAAGTAAGGATTTTTAATAGTAGGGTTCATTTATAGTAATGATTTTAAATAATAAGGATAATTAAGTAGTAAAGATTAATAAATAATTAGGATCATTTAATAGTAATGATTCTTAATAATAAGGATAATTAAGTAGTAAAGGTTTTTACATAGTAAGGATTATTTAATAGTAATGATCGTTGAATAGTAAGAATTGTTTATTCAAAATTATTTTTAAATAATAACGATTATATAATATGGATTATGAATAGCTTATGGGATTAAGCTATTTTTTTAATTTATAGGAAATTCTTCAAATCGAAAAAATAGTGTATAATAGAGTTATTCCTTTTTTCTACTGTTTTGACTATATAAATTATCTATAAAAATAGCTATAATTTGGATATAGGCAAGATACCTTCGGTGACTAAGCAGGGGCAGCGGAGGCAGATTCGGAAAATCTCCTGCAAATAAACAATGGGACAGGGATAAGTATGGATTATAAGAATATACAGGAGCTCGCGGAAAATATTAAGAATAACATCGAGAAAGTTATCATAGGTAAATCAGATGTGGTGGAGCTGCTTTTGACAGCTCTTATTGCTAATGGGCATGTCCTGCTTGAGGATGTTCCCGGTACCGGTAAAACTATGCTGGCAAAATCTTTAGCAAAATCCTTAGCTGCAGATTTTAAACGTATCCAGTTCACACCAGATCTGCTGCCTTCCGATATTACCGGTATCAATTATTATAATCAGAAGCAGGGACAATTTACCTTCCGAAGCGGTCCTGCATTTACAAATATTCTGTTAGCAGATGAAATAAACCGTGCAACTCCCAGAACACAATCCAGCTTATTGGAATGTATGGAGGAAAAACAGATTACCATTGATGGGGAGACGCATCTGCTCGAGAGACCCTTCTTAGTTATTGCAACTCAGAATCCGATTGAGACTGCCGGTACATTTCCTTTACCGGAGGCGCAGATGGATCGCTTCCTGATGCAGATCAGTATGGGATTTCCAGAATTCCAGGATGAAATGGCGATTTTAAACCGCTTCATTGATGATAATCCACTGGAAAACCTGACAGCAGTATGCTCCAAGGAAGAGCTTCTCGAAGCCCAGAATGTTATGAAAACCATCTATGTACATCCGGTATTGATGGAATATATCATTGCAATCATACAAAAAACAAGAATAAATAAGAGTGTTTTACTGGGAGCAAGTCCAAGAGGTAGCCTTGCTTTATTAAAATCCGCCCAGGCATATGCAGCGATCAAGGGATTTTCCTATGTTACCCCTGAGATGATCCGGTACATTGCGCCATATGTATTATCACATCGCTTGGTACTCAGAACTACGTTCCAGAAGAGTGAGTCAGCAGTAGAGATAGTGAAAAATATATTGTCGGAGGTTCCGGTACCGACAGAGGACTTCCAAAAAAGATCGTGAAAAGAATGATATAATGATTTACTCATTCATAACCATGGAGGCCATTACATATGGAACTGATATCAGCATTAATCGGCGTTTTGCTGCTGTATTATCTTCAGGATTTATTGTATAAACGATATTGGAAGAAGAATTTAGCGGTAAATCTCGAATTCTCCAAAGATTCTGCCATTGAAGGGGAAGAACTGTCTCTGGTGGAGATTATTACGAATCGGAAACTCCTTCCGCTTCCGATTTTGCAGGTAAAATTCATGGCTTCCCGCCATCTCGAATTCAAAGATACGAATAATTCGACAGTTTCAGATCATTATTATCGAAATGATATGCTGTCGGTCATGATGTATCAAAAGCTGACACGAACGTTGGCTATCCGATGCCCGCAAAGAGGCTATTATACCATCACCCGCATGGATATCGTATGCTCCAACCTGTTCATGACCCATGAAGAGGTGGAAACCTATAATATCGATATTTGTTTCTATGTATATCCGAAGTCCATTGATATGATCAAGTTCGATATAGCATTTTCCAAAATGCTTGGAACCGTACTTACAAGACGTTTTATCAATGAGGATCCCTTCGAATTCCATAATATCAGAGAGTATCAATCCTATGATAATCTGAAAGCCATCAACTGGAAGGCTTCTGCAAAGACAGATTCCCTGAAGGTTAACGTCCATGATTATACGTCTTCACAGCAAGTGCAGATACTGATAAATACGGAATCTGAGTCAATCTGGAAATATGATGATCTGAACGAAGAAAGTATCCGAATAGCTTCTTCATTGGCACAGATTTTTATTGGTCAGGGAATACCCGTAGCGATGTATACGAATGCCAGGGATGTTATAACAAAAGAGACATTAGAGGTGCCCGCAGGCTCCGGCAGCAATCATTACAGAGTAATACAGGAATCATTGGCAAGGATTGATCTGACGGTTAGCCCACTGGCATTTACACAGCATTTTCATGATCGGCTGATAAGTACATCCTCGAAGGATTTCATGATCATCATCTCATATTACCAGAAAGGGGATCTTCAGCAGCTCATGCTGAACCAGATGAATGCCAGAAAAGAATTTGTATGGATTATACCAAGGAATCAGGAAATCCAGGTAACAGTCCGAGATGAATTGGCATCCAGGATCATTCCCTGGGAGATAGAAATGTAAAATAGCAGGAGGGAGGCATAAGATGAACAGACATTATCAAATGCGTATTGATATATTGAATATGCTTTTACGCTTTATGCTTACCTTCACCATATTAGGCATGGTAGCATTACTGTATACCAACAGTGCGGTATATGTGTGGAAGTCCCTGATCTTATTCCAGGCTTCTGTCCTATCGTTTCTGATCAGCAAATTTACTAAGCATATCTGGAGCTACCTCGTACTTCATCTGGTGCTGCTGACCTGTTTTATACTGATAACGGACGATATCATACTTCGGGTTTTATATATTATTTATATAGTATGCTTTGCATTAACCCAGTTTGTTGTGGAGCTGAATCATAAGATTAAGAATACACCCTTAGCCTTCCTGGTTATATTTATTGGGATGTATTGCATCTGCAGATATAAATATGCGGAGGAGCTGCCTTTAACGAGGTTTTTCTTCATACTTGCCCTTACGTATGGTTTGATTTATATCCTGAACAGGTATCTGATTAACTTCTATATTTATTTGAAGAAGCACGAAGAAAAGGCCAATATTCCTCTGAAACAGATGAACAAGAGCAATAATATTTTTATCACAGGCTTTTTGATGCTTAGCTTGCTTGTTATGATGTTCTTTACGAAGCTGCCTATCGGTAAAGTATTCCGCTTGCTGGGCTTGTTAATACGGAATTTATTAAGGGCACTATTTTCTGTGCTCACAAATGCTCCTGCAGAGACTGAGAAAGATAAGGTAATACCGGAAGACCAAATGCCGCAATATGATATGGAGATGGATTATACTGTAATTAAGACCCCTGAAATATTGTTAAAAATTCTGAAGGTAATACTTTATATTACGTTTATTCTCTTTGTAGTCCTGTTGATTACATTGATTATATACGGACTTTACAGAATATATAAGCGCTATTACCAGATAAGAGGAAAAGGATTCGAAGAAGGGCAGGTTGAAGTGATTTCACCTTTTGAAAAAATTGATTTAAGATTCTTAAGAGGTAGAATATCAAAGAAGAATTTGTTCGGCATGTTTGGCAGATCGAATAATGATAGAATTCGCAAGCAGTATATGAAAGCAATCCAGACGAATACGGAACCGGAGAAGGTGCTGAAATATTATACACCGACAGAGTTGTCACAGTATGCGGTTGAACCGGAAGTCAGGAAGCACCTGACTGATCTTTATGAAAAGGCCCGATACAGCAATGAGGAATGTTCCAAAGAAGATGTCCAATCAGTTAAAAAAATACTAAAATGATAACATTATACTTTGAAATATTCTTGACAATAGACACAATTCAGTGTAATATAGAAAAGTGCCTAGTGCACAACTGAATAAAATAGGGGTATAGTTCAGCTGGTAGAATAACGGTCTCCAAAACCGCAGGTCGTGGGTTCAAATCCTACTGCCCCTGTATATAGCGTCCTAAAAGACGCATTATAAAGTCTTGAAAATCAATGATTTCAAGACTTTTTTGTGTGTAAAAACGGCGAGTGTAATCAAATATTTGCTTGTGCGAGACAGAGGGCATTCCTTACCGTTTTTTAACCCTATCCATAGTATTTAGAATGTGAGTTGACAGAATAAATAACAGATATTTTTGATAGGGCTGAGGAGACGGGATGGATGGTATAAATATTAGAGAAAGCGACCCTAATTGGTCCGCCTTCCTAGAAACCACCGACTAAGCCGGTAGTCAAGCTGGCTATAAAGGGAATTATGGTTAATCTGGCGGACTTTGAACTTGAGAAATATAAAATTGCTAAGGAGCTTTGGAGTCAAAGTAAGTATGATGTAGAAAAAATTCTGAAAGTTGAAGTCAAAAAGCATGGAGCAGTGATTTATCGTTTTGAATAGAAGATACAAATTTTAAGATAGATAATAACACTCTGTCTTTGAAATTGCAGTGGAAGATTTCTTATCAGAAAGAAGCCTTGCCGCCAAGGAACGGCAGCAGATCTTGACAACATCTTTTTTGTCTGCTCAAGCTATCCGGTGATCGGGAACATTTTGATAAATGTGTTAGTACAAAGTAGAGAATTTTAATTACACTCCTGATTACACTTGAAAGAAGGTACGCAGGAATACCCTTTCTATAAGTGTTTGATAATAGGGCAGATGGTTCAAAGCCTACTGCCTCTGTTATCAAAAAGCCTTGAAATAACAGATATATCCCAGCCGAAAACGACTAGGATATATTATGTTCATTACTTTATTATACCTTTCGCAATTAGATCAGCACGGTTAAAATAATACTGATTTTCATTATAGCTTACGCCTTTGTATGTAAACTTATCTAGGTATTGATACCGAATCGACCCATCAGTGTAAATTGTTTTGCTTACCGGTTTTTCCTGGGCGTTATAGATTATGTAATTATTATCTACATCGATAATGAGATACAGCTTGTCATCCATCATAGGCGGTACAACCGAAATGTCGAAGGAATTTTCCAGTTCATATTCACTTATCCATTCATCACAGAATTTCATGTATGCTTTCCCAATCTCGGTATCCATATCCTCACTGCTGGCAAACCCATATTTCATCATCAGTACTATTCTTGCCATCGCGGCATCATTTTCGGCATCTATTTCTTTTTGGTAATCATTTGAAAAAATAAATTCTTCATCCGAAGTCAAAATATCCCTTGATGGATAGACATCATCTGCGATATCGTTTTCGTATGCTATTTGAGCATTATACAACATATTAAAATATTCAGGTGAGCAGTAAAATTTGCCGTTCATATATATGACATATCCATCAATTATATTGTCGGCAAGTAATCCCAAGTTGTCGGTATCATATAGAACCCATTCTGAATAATCCTCATTAACTGTTATTTTGCATTTATAACTTTTTCCACTTACCTTAGCTGTGATGGTGGCGTTTCCAGAATTTATCGCAGTAACTTTTCCCTTATTTGATACAGAGGCCACCTTCTTATTGCTGCTGGACCAGGTTACCGTTTTATTGGTACCTGTTAATTTCAATGTATATGTTTTGCCTTCGTCCATTGTCAGTTTAGTAATTAATTTAATGGCTGCATATACGTCGGTAGCAGGTACCACGGCATAAAGTAATGTAATGATCAGTAAAAACGACACAATTTTTTTCATTATAATCCTCCTATGTACATATACCATGTTTACCAGTATATGATAATACTATTGATGCTTTTTGTAAATAAAAAGAGACTAGTGCCAATTAAGCATTTATTATTAACAATAATTATAGGATATTGGGATTGCTTATTGAAAATTGCGTTTAGTAAACAAGAGAAAAATTCTAGTAGATATGTTATAATTTTGATTACACTCTTGATTACACTTCGAATCCAGCATGCAGGAATGCCCTTTCTATCAGTGTTTGTAGATAGGGCAGATGGTTCAAATCCTACTGCCCCTGTAAAGAGAAAAGCCTTGAAAATCAAGTGTTACAACCCATAGGGACAGTAATTGAGCCGAGGGGTAACCGGTACAGGGAAACAGAAGAAGCAGGAATCCTTACAGATTGTGTGAGGATTCCTGCTTCTCATAGTTTCGCTATATGTTTGGACAATCCTTGCATAAAGATGGTAAAACAGAGAGCAGGTTCATGTGCATAACGGCTAGCCTGCTCTCGTCCTGTAAAAGAGGGCAAAAGTATTTCCCTTAGGTATCGACTTTACCGAAGGTTGTTTTATTGTGTTCTAAAAGGATAGTGATTTTATAAATGAGCAAGGAAGGAATTATAGAAATGGTCATTCGCGAGCTGACAGAAAAGATTCTGGAAGACCGCCGTGAGAATCTTTCAGAGGAAGAACAGCAGACTCTTGATGACTACTTCGTCAAGACCAATCTCATTGCGGACAAAGAATGTGCGTTTCTCTATGTGCATGGGGCCAAAGACTGCGTAGAACTCCTAAAAAGACTCGGTGCCCTGTAGCAATCCAACACATAACACACCGGACAGAAGCTCTTGCCTATGGCAGGGGCGTTTACATTTTCGTAAAATAAAGATGCGCCATCAACGACTAAGAAAAGGCAGGTCGTCTTTTAAGAGAATAGGTAACAGTTTCAATAATAAATAGAATATACTTGATATTATTTGCGTTACGCCATATAATTAATTAGATGAATATCAAACAGATGGCGCTGTTAAGGAGAATACTATGCCGGATAAAATATTTTGCGAGTTAGACCCTGTATTTGAAACAATGGGGCTGCTTTTCGTCAGTTACAATTTTGATGAAGTAAAGATAGAAACAAGGAAAGCTCTTTCTGATCTAGGGTTTGACGGTGAGCGATTTTATTCGCAAAATCTAAAAGCATATGATAAATATGTTCAGGTGTTTTTAAAAAGCAGAGTACCGAGCCAAGAGGATGCGCT
>DATMUM010000179.1:0-56386 GCA_035564175.1 Mobilitalea sp. | reverse complement strand
GTTATCAGCCTGCTTCAGAGCAGTGGTACACCGACAGTACGTGGTGGGAATCCTCGGTTAACCTTAACGAGGAACATGAATACCAGCTTTTATTAAAAACCTCCGATCAAAAGGAGAAAATGACTTTGAATATTATCGATATCACAGCTGGAAATAGGCTGGTGGATAGTAAAACGGTTGATTTAAAGTATGCGAAAAAGGATGGTAGTAATACCAGGTATTACAGGGATCTGGCCATCGATTTTCCTCCGGAGGTATGCAGGGACAAGGAAGGTAATCCTACTGACGATTGGAGCAAAGTCATAGAATATAATACCAATGAGAACCTATATGTAAGAAACGTTCATTGCTTTGACGCCAAGCTGTATAACAGCAAGGGCAGTTACCAATGGACCGAAGCGTATGAAGACTATAGATTTATGTGGCCCGATAATGTTGGCAAGCTTGGCTATGCATGTATTAAGGTAAGCTCCATAAAAAGAGATTATGAAGATGTACTTGATATGGACATGAATACAGATCAATGACAATCGACAGCCATTACTAAAGGATATCAGCCTGTTGCATAATCCTTGTTTAAGTTTATCATTATGTTTACCGAATTATTTATTATAAGTGGAGGTATTACCATGAGAAAAATGAAAGTAGCTATGATAGGATGCGGCCGTATATCCGAAATGTACCTGGATGTATTTAAAGAGCTACAAGATACGCTGGAAGTGGTCTATGCAGTTGATAAGGACATCAACAAGGCAGAAAAATTTGCTACCGAATTTAGCGGCTGTACTGCATTGGCTGATTATAGAGAATGCCTGGATAAAGGTATTGATGTATTTCACATAGCGACCCCTCATAATCTTCATCCCATAATATCAATTGATGCAATGAAGCATGGTATCAATGTGCTTACAGAAAAGCCAATGGCTATAGAATTACAGGATGCAGACCGGATGATTCAGGTGTCAAAACAATGCGGCGTAAAGCTGGGTGTTATATTCCAGACAAGGTATGTAAAAGGCTGTCAGGAGATAAAAAAGCTTATTGAGGATGGAAGGTTAGGCAGGATAATATCAGCCAGATCATATCTTTCCTGGAGCCGTTCGGACGGGTATTATCTGGAATCGGATTGGAAGGGTACCTGGGATAAGGAGGGCGGCGGAGTCCTTATAGACCAGGCAATTCACAGCATCGACAGGGTGCAATGGCTTGTGGGTTCAGAGGTTGAGTGGATCGAAGGAAAGATATCCAACCGCTTACATAATATCATTAAGGTGGAGGATGTGGCCGAAGCCTTTGTAAAGTTTAAAAACGGCTGTGTTTACCAGCTGTATGCATGTAACTGCTATGGATATGATGCACCGATTGAGATTGAGATTGTAGGAGAAAAGGGTAAAGCCGGCCTTAAACAGGATCTTGCCTGGGTCAGGATAGACGGAGAAGAGCCCTATGAGATAAGGGATGGGTATGATGGTTTATCGGTAGGACCGGATTATTGGGGCTGCAGTCATGTAACGCAGATCAAGGACTTCTATCATTCCATTCTTCAAGATGAGCCTGTGGCAATTGACGGAGCATCAGGAAGGAAAGCACTTGTGATTATCAAAGGAATATATAAATCCTCCAAGGAAAATAAAAGGGTGTGCGTACCCTTTGAAGAATAAAAATTTATTTCGGCAATTGCGAAGCTATATAGATTTGCAATTATCAAATAAAAATAAAGGAAGAAGGAGCGTTAATTATGGGAAAAGTTAAAATCGGTATTATAGGAACAGGCAGTATTAGCAACCTGCATATGTCAGGTTATTCACGTCTGGAGAATGTTGAGGTAATTGCGGCATGTGATATTAATGAGGAGCGCGTGAAGGAATTTGCTCAAAAATATAACATCCCAAACACATTTACTGACTATAACGAAATGTTGAAAATGGAGGAGCTTGACGCTGTAAGTGTTACCGCATGGAATAACATCCATGCACCCGCAAGTATCGCGGCATTAAATGCAGGCAAGCATGTGCTATGTGAAAAACCTCTTGCACTAAATGCGGATCAGGCCCGTGAAATGGTTGAGGCATCTAAGAAATCAGGGAAAATACTTATGGTAGGCTTTTGCAGGAGATTCGGGGATAATGCAATCGCGTTAAAAGAAATGATCGACAACGGAGACTTAGGCAATATCTATTATGCTAAGACAGGCTGCTTAAGAAGATGGGGCAATCCCGGGGGATGGTTTTCCGATAAGCAAAGGTCCGGCGGTGGTCCTGTCATCGATCTCGGTGTACATATGATAGACCTTATCCGGTATCTGTCCGGCAAACCGAAGGCTGTGTCGGTTACAGCTTCGACCTTCAACCGCCTGGGAATGAAGCCTGAAGTGAAGGGAATTGGGAAATATAATTCTGCTGATTACAGTGAGTATAATGATGTGGAGGATTGCGCTACCTCCATTATCAAATTTGATAATGGAATGACTCTGTTCTTCGAGACCAGCTGGGTACAAAATATCAAAGAAGATGTGCTTTATCTTGATCTGTTCGGTGACAAAGCCGGAGCTAAAATGGAACCGGAATTTGAATTATTTGAAAGTAAATATAATTACCTGAGAGATACAAAACCCTTATTAGATCCCAATGGCAGCGGCTTTGAGCATAATTTCATCGAGGAGATCAAGCATTTTGTAAGCTGTATTACGGATGGAACAACATGTCTTAATCCGGCTGAGGATGGCTTGGAATTGATGAGAATTATAGATGCAATATACAAATCAGCTGAAACAGGGCATGAAGTGATTTTAATGAATTAAAATACAATTCACACAGGAAGAACTGCAGAGTTCGCACAATGGTGCTCACTCCTTGTTCTTCCAAGGTTTTGAGCTGCATTAAGAGGCAGCATAGGGGTTAATGTAAAAAATTAAAATTATTTCACAACGTAAATTAAAATTCACATAACAAGTATATGCTGACGCCCAAATTCTTGGTGTTGCAGCAGTAAGGAGATTATATGAAATTATCAGTAAGCGCATGGTGTCTTCAGGAGAAATTATTTAAAAATGAGATAACACTATTGGATTTTATTAATTACTGCCATGAAAATGGTGTAAGATATGTTGAACTGCTTGATTGTTTCCTTGATGGAGATCGAGATATAGATAAAATAAATAAGCTTCTGGATAAGCTGGACATGGAGGTATCTGCATACTCTATAGGCAACGATTTCGTACTTACAGACAGAGACGAAAGAAAAGAGCAGGTTGACTACATGAAGGAAAGCATGGATACTGCCCTTAAGCTTGGTACCAGGCTGTTAAGGGTATTCAGTGGAAATCAAAAAGAGGGTATCTCCTTTGAAGAAGCTGAGAATTTGATCGTTGAATGCTTTCAGGAGGTAGCTCCTGTGGCTGAGGAAAAGGGTATCACAATGGTACTGGAAAACCATGGGCTTCTAGCCGGGAAATCCAGCCAGGTAAAGGGAATCATAGACAGAGTTGGTTCAAAGGCATTAAAGTCAAATGCTGATGTTGGCAATTTTATTTTAGTAAATGAAAATTCTCTTGAAGCAGTCAAAAAATTAAAGGATAAGATAGGTTTCATACATTTAAAAGATTTTAAGAAGCTAGATGTTGAAGAAGGTTATGTTGCATTAGATGGCAGCTTTTATCAGGGAATCGTTTTAGGAAAGGGTGATGTGCCTATAGCTGAAATTATTAAATACTTAAAAGAGTATGGCTATCAGGGATATTTATCTATTGAATATGAGGGTTCCGGTGATCCTGCCGTGGGCACAGCGGAATGCATTGAATATACAAAGCATGCATTAGAATAGAGGTGGGAGTGTCTTATGTATAAAAATAAAATTGGAGTTATGGTTGATTCCTTTCAACTTGATTTAAGAGCAGGTATTAAGAAGGCCAGGGAGGTAGGAGCAGACGGGATACAGATCTATGCTGTCAGCGGAAGTATGGATCCGGAGCATCTGGGCAAAAGCCAAAGAAAAGAGCTTCTTGATTATATCAAGTCAAACGGACTGGTAGTATCTGCACTTTGCGGTGATCTTGGCGGGCATGGATTTACCATGAAGGAAGATAATGTCTGGAGGATAGAAAAATCTAAAAGAATTATGGAGCTTGCAAAGGATTTGGAGGCTGATGTGGTTACAACCCACATAGGTGTTATTCCGGAGGATCAAGCCAATCCAAGATATCGCATACTTAAGGATGCCTGTGAGGAATTAGGAAGATTTGGCGATTTCCTGGGTGCAACCTTTGCAATTGAAACCGGTCCGGAAAGAGCAGATACTCTTAAAAAATTTCTGGATAGCCTTGAAAGTAACGGAGTCGGTGTAAATCTTGACCCGGCAAACCTGGTTATGGTTACTGGTGATGACCCGGTGAAAGCAGTGACTACACTAAAGGACTATATTGTACATACCCATGCGAAAGACGGGATTATGATAAAAAAGACGGACCCTCAGATTATATACGACTTTTTTGCAGAAGGCGGTATAGGCGATTTGAGGCTTGAGGACTACTTTGCCGAAAAACCCTTGGGACAGGGAAAGGTTGATTTCAGCGAATATATGAAAGCACTTTCCCAGATAGGGTATGAAGGCTTCTTAACAATCGAAAGGGAAGTTGGAGCAGATCCGGAAAAGGATATTAAGGATGCAGTAAGCTTTTTACAAGCATTAATGCAACGATAAAGTTTTCCAAATCTATGATTACTTTCCATGAGCCAGAAAGCGCCAAATGCATAGATTTGCAGTGAAAATCCTCCTTGGGAATAAGGTTCATACCTTTCATTTCGATATCAAGAAGTTTTACAACAGCCCCAAGGACTAATCATTTACATTGGTTTTTTTGAATCTCTATATCACTTGGAAGTGACGCATTATTTATATGAAATTAGGAGGTAGTAACTTGCTGGCTGATTTACCATGGCTGAAGAATTCTGATGGAATAGATATCGAATTATTAGAATCAAAAGATGAAGGAAAATGCTTAAAAGGATTTGAAGATAGAGTAAAAGAAATTAAGCTAATGGATGACGGAGTCGAAAAAGAAATTCTGGCAGGTATCATTCTCGATGAATTGTCCGGCCTTCCGATAGAAGAGGGATATGGCTATCTTGAGCCGTCGGACTTGGCAGGCATTACTGCAGGTAAACCCCGCAGCGAATTGCCTTTTAAAGTTGACAAATCCAATTTATGCAGTGACAAATTATATACAAAATTATGCAGTGATGAATTATATAACAAAATATATGGTGCATGGCTTGGAAGATGCGCAGGATGCTTGCTCGGGCAGCCTATCGAAGGCTGGTACAGGTCAAGGATCACTTCCCTTCTCAAAGGCACTGATAATTATCCGCTGGATCATTATATGTCCTCAATGGTTCCTACGAATATAAAAGAGGAATGCGATGTTTCGGATTATCCCGGTATTTACGGAAACAAAATGAAGGGCTGGATTAATAATGTAGAGCATATGCCCGAGGATGATGACATTAATTACACCATTATGGGTTTAAAAATAGTTGAGAAATACGGGATAGATTTTACGTCGGAAAATGTAGCTGAGTGCTGGCTTGATAACCTTCCAATCCTGCATTTATGCACAGCGGAAAGGGTAGCATATCGTAATTTAGTGAATATGAAGCTTCCTCCCCATTCAGCACATGATAGAAATCCATACAGGGAGTGGATTGGCGCTCAAATTCGTGCAGACTTCTATGGATATATAGCTCCCGGTAATCCGGAACTTAGCTCTTCCATGGCTTGGCGAGATGCATCAATATCCCATACCAAAAACGGTATCTATGGTGAAATGTTTGTAGCTGCTATGTTATCCGCGGCTGCTGTAACTGACAATATTGAGAATATTATACACACCGGAATATCCATGATACCGGAAAAATCTAGATTGTATGAAAACATCAAAACTGTGCTTGACTGGAAAAGAGCGGGAAATAGCTGGGAATATGTACTGGATCGGATCCATCAAATATATGATGAGAAAAACGCTCATGATTGGTGCCATACAGTACCTAATGCCATGATAGTATGTATCGGTTTATTGTATGGGGACCTTAATTTTGGAAAGTCAATAGGCATAGCTGTTATGGCCGGATTTGACACCGACTGTAATGGTGCAACAGTTGGATCAATATTGGGAATGCTTCTTGGAGCTAACACAATTCCTGATAAATGGATAAAACCACTGAATAACAGACTGAAGTCAGGAATAGATGGTTTTGGACTTGTTGAAATATCTGATTTGGCATATAGAACAGTGGATATTGCAAAAAGGATATTATGTTGATGGTGATCTATCTTGGATAGTAATAAATGAGCTTCTTTTATTAAGCTCTTAGAATTCAACTGATCATGGAAAACAAAAAGAGCTTACGAGTGTGAAGCTCTTTTTTGTTACCTAAGAGACAGATAGATGGGAAGCGAAATACGTTATTGATGCATCATTTTGCTGGTGATATAATACACTAAGAGCATTTAGATATGATGTTATATCATAATCCGAGATATAACCATAAAACTATAGATGTAAGCATAAAGAAATATAAGCGAAATCAGTATACGTAAAGGCAGAATATGTAAAGGCAGTATAAGTAAAGGCAGAATACAAAAATTATTATGAACTTAGTATAGTAATTTATAATGCTACCCCAGTATACCTATTAAGGTTATACTAACTTTTTCTTATATTTAAATAGAAAATGAGGACAAATCATGTATGACAAAATAACTCAAAAAGATATTAAGCGAATGGAAGAAGAGATTGAGTATCGTAAGCTTGTTGTTAGAAAAGAAGCGCTTGAAGATGTTAAAACGGCTAGAGCCCATGGCGATTTAAGTGAAAACTTTGAATATAAGGCAGCAAAACAAATTAAAAATCAGAATGAGAGCAGAATAAGATATTTGGAACGTATGATAAAAACAGCCCAGATAATTACAGAAGTTTCTAATTATGATGAGGTAGGATTAAATGACCGGGTAACAATCTATTACCCAGACGATAACGAGGAAGAGGTAGTCAAAATAGTGACTACAGTCAGATCAAATTCCTTAAAAGGGAAGATAAGTATTGATTCACCACTTGGAAAAGCTTTATTACATCATAAAGTTAATGATAAAGTAACGATTAATGGAAATGCTGCTGGAAAAGAATTTTACTTTGATGTCATAATCAGAAATATTGAAAAGCTTGAAGATAATGGAGAGGATGAATTAAAAAAATATTGATTACACTCCCCTCATATTACCCGATGAAGGTCTTTTATCCGTTGTAGATTTAGAACTTGAGCTTTCACCTCTAGGAATATATTTGTAATCATTTGTTACACTGCTTTTACTTTGTTTTTTGGATGCTGTGTCTTTACTGTTGCTCATAAAATGAAACTCCTTTCACTTTTTTATAGCTTTGCTTGACATTAGATACAGCAATGTTGTAAATTATAATTAAATCTAAAAATTAAAGAGCTGGGATGATAATGTAGAATTCTGCATGAATTGTCAACAGTAAACTAGACAACTTCTTAAAGTACTCAAGAAAGCAAAAATATTATGATGCTTGTATAAATAGTTACGAATTGATTAATATAAATATCATTCAGGCTGTTTATTGGGTATGATAGGAGCTAACCGAATTTCTGCACTTATGAAAGTGCAGCAACATAAGATTGGGATTTATGGTTACTTACAGTAATCATTATCAAGGATAGAGGAGATTATGGATATTATTATTGATTATATGAAACGACCTTTTGTTAAAAGAATTTTTGTACTTTTAATAATCTGCTTATTATTATTTTTTATCAGAAGTCAGATGACGCTGTTATTGCTGACATTTATTTTTGTTTTTCTTGTTGATTCTATGCAGAAAAGTATATCAAGATTACTGTATAATAAATTTCATATTAATACAAAAGCCATTATAGTTGCTTTGTATCTTATATTGGTAGGATTGTTTTTCCTAGTTATATATATATATGTACCAAAGGTAATCGAACAAGTAACGGATATAGTTGATTATGTGACTAATTTTTTGTTGGATATTAAAACAGAGATTAAAACAGACAATGCTATACTTTTATATATTTATGATTATCTGCAGAAAATAGATATTAATAATTATTTAAAGAACAATGCAACAGCAATAATAAGTGTTATCAGTAATATTGGAAGTATTGGAATTAATATAATTATGGCTGTTATTCTAAGTATGTTCTTTTTACTTGAAAAAGATAAAACTAGAAATTTTATCCATGGTTTTCAACACAGTAAAATTTCATGGATTTATGAGGAACTTAAATATTTTGGTAATAAATTTACGAATTCCTTTGGTAAAGTAATACAAACTCAGATTTTGATTTCGTGCATTAATTCAATAATATCAACCATTATTCTGACTTGCCTGCGGTTTCCCAATACGATGGGACTTTTTATCTTGATATTCGTCCTGGGAATGATACCTGTTGCAGGTGTTGTTATTTCATTAATACCTCTTTCCATAATCGCATATAGTGTCGGAGGTACTAATTATGTGATTTATGTGATAATTTTAATTATATTTCTTCATGCTCTTGAAAGCTATATTTTAAACCCGAAGCTGCTTTCACATAGAACTAAATTACCGGTCTTTGTAACATTCCTAATTCTGATTATATCCGAGCATTTAATGGGTATTTGGGGGCTTATTGTTGGTATACCTATTACAATATTTATAATGGATATTCTTGAAGTTAAGATAGGAGACTAATTGTTGAATTGTCGTAACTCTCCCAATTCCGCTCTGGTTTCCGGATAATCATTTGGAAGCTGATAAATACACTTCTTTAAGGAATATAAATCAGCAAAAAGCCATACAATTATGAAGGCTGAAGCTATATTGTTCTAAAATATATGGGCAGTAGGATCTATATAAAATCCTACTGCCCATATTAACATATATCTTAATCTTATAAAATTACAGCAACCTTTTTCGATATTCACCGGGAGTGATTTGGTAATGGGTTTTAAACAACCGAGAGAAGGATACCTTATCTCCGAAGCCGCAGGCAATGCATATCTGCTGTAAAGACAGCTGCGTATTTTTCATCATTTTACAGGCTAGGGTGAGTCTGCAATTGATTACATAATCTATGGGGGAGAGTCCGTATATCTCTTTAAAAACCCGGCTATACTGCCGTTCAGAGAGACATGCCATGGAAGACAGCTGTAATAGTGTAATCTTGTTCTGCAGGTTTTCATGGATAAAGGATACCGATTTAGCTATTTCGTGGACCTTGTCTGAGCAGCTAGCGGTATCAGGTGAAAAATTACGTGACAGGTATGTTATCAGCGCTAAAAAATAAGATTTTATCACCCATTTATAGCCTTCTTTTCGTTCATTCCATTCATCAAGTATCAGGTCGCACAGTAGTTTCGCATGATTCAGTTTATCTTCGCTTAGCACCATATGGCTGTTATACTCATGAGCATATTTATTCATAGGCTGAAATAAAAATAACGATTGAAAGCCGGATAACTTTTCGATATCAGTATCCAAAAGGGTTAGTTTATCAAGATCGAATTTAAAGTTATAGATTTCAAGCTCATCTACATTCTGAAGCTCGTGTACATAACCTGGTAGTATAACCAATACGTCTCCTTTCTCGATATGATAATTCTTCCCTTCCACGATATGATCTGCACTTCCACTCACAATGATTTCAAGTTCAATAAAATTATGAGTATGAGAAAAAAATGGGGCGGTATGCTTCCCCTTATCAACCCAAAAAGGGAAATCGATACCTGCAAATTCCAATATTTTAAATTCCTTCATAATGTCTGGATTGTATAATAAAACGTCCATATTGTCAACCGATATGGACATTGAGATATGCTATTATTATATTTGTAAGCAAAAAGTACAAATAGAAAGAAGAGGTTGAAGGATGGATAAGCAAAAATATCTGGAGGAGATAGAACGGGTAATCAGAGAAGGGAAATTCCATGATGACTGGGATTCCCTGTCAAACTATAAGCTGGCTGACTGGTACCGTAATGCGAAGTTTGGCATTTTTATTCATTGGGGAGTTTACTCTGTGCCTGCCTTCGGTAGTGAGTGGTATCCCAGATGTATGTATATTCAAGGTTCACCGGAATACGAGCATCATAGAAAAACTTACGGTGAGCATAAAGATTTCGGTTATAAGGATTTTATTCCAATGTTCAAGGCAGAAAAATTCAACGCTGAGGAATGGGCAGAGTTATTTCAGGAAGCCGGTGCCCGTTATATCGTTCCTGTAGCCGAGCATCATGATGGCTTTCAGATGTATCAAAGTGAGATATCACATTATAATGCTTATGAAATGGGGCCGAAGCGTGATGTTCTTGGAGAACTGGGTACAGCATTCCAAAAAAGAAACCTTATGCTCTGTGCATCTTCCCACCGTGTGGAGCATGCATTTTTCCTGGGACATGGTAAGGAATTCGACAGTGATATCAAAGAACCTCTCGTATGCGGTGACTTTTATTGGCCATCCCTGCCGGAGCCGAATCATCAGGACTTATTTTCTCCTGCTCCGCCCAAGGAATTTCTGGAAGACTGGTTATTACGTACCTGTGAAATTGTAGATCGGTATCATCCCAGGATAATTTATTTTGACTGGTGGATTCAGCATAGTTCCATGAAACCCTATATCAAAAAGTTTGCTGCCTATTATTACAACCGTGCCGCCGAATGGGGTATAGAAGTAGCCATCAACTATAAACACGATGCCTTTATGTTCGGATGCGCCGTGGTTGATATTGAACGAGGCCAGTTTGCTGAACAAAAGCCTTATTTCTGGCAGACAGATACCTCAGTAGCCAAAAACTCCTGGTGTTACACGGACAACAACAGTTATAAAACCGCGAAAGAAATCATTTGCGACCTGGTTGATATCGTAAGTAAGAACGGTAGTCTGTTATTAAATATCGGCCCCAAATCCGACGGTACAATACCGGAGGAAGACAGAAATATTCTGCTTGAAATCGGACAATGGCTGAAGGTGAATGGAGAAGCTATATATAACAGTAAGCTTTGGAGAACTCCAGGAGAAGGACCGACACAGATTGAAGAAGGACAATTTACAGACTCTAATTCCAAGGTATTTACCTCAGAAGACATCCGTTTTACAGTGAATGGAACCAATCTCTATGCAACTGTACTCAACTATCCTGAAAATGGCATCATCCGCATAAAATCCCTGGGTGAGAAAGATGCGGCAAGACTTCCTCATTTCCATGGAATCATAAAAGAAATCTCTGTCCTGGGGTTTGAGGAAAAACCTGCCTGGGAGCGTACGCAAGAGTCATTAAATCTAACAACGAAATGTGTAAAAAGCGATAAGCCGGTTGTATTCAAAATAGAGATAGATTAATTACTGGAATTATCAATTAAGGCATACGGGAATATCCTTACTTTCATCATTTTGAGGACAGGAGATTTGTTTAGTTCAACTGCCTCCGGTCACTACCCGCATTTGGTAAAAAAGCATGAGACCAGTTATCGGAACTAATACAAATTTGTATTGACGGTGATGTGAGGCTATTGGATACTCTGAAAAGGCTTAAGAATTTGTTATAAAAAGACTGACATGCAGTGAAGTTTAGGAGCTTGGAAAAACAGGGTGTATTGCGGACCTGCTTTTCTAAGCTCCTTATTTGATGCTTTCCAATTAATATATCTGAATCCCCCCTGTAAAATAAACGGGCTTGGGCTATATTAATGAAAGCTTCTGCTAAACTTTATAAAAAGTAAATTGATATTAGAAATTGCCAATTAGTATGAATCATAATTATTTATCAGTTATGTAAAATTACTATTTGATTGGAGGTTTATATTATGCAATAATAGTATTGTAAAAAATAGATTTCTGAATCAATTAAGGGTCATTTCATGATCATTGTTGATCAGGGAAAACAAACCGGATAATTTGCTTTGTTATTCTCAGAATGTTATATTGGGTGTTGATAAATAGGAAAGTTCAAAGAAATATATATTGACATAGTAATAATACATTGTTTAAAATAAACTCATGAAACCGGTTACATATCGGCGAAATATATATATTCTTAATTTATATAAAGGCAGGAATTAATAATAGCGAGTCGGCATGAGGCGATATAAACTATCGGGTTTATTATGATATTATAACTATTTTTATATAACAAATATTATTTTGAAAGGGATTATTATGAGTATGCAAAAATTACATGTTGAAAAGAAAAAAGGAGTTCCTATCTCTCCGGGAATGATTGGTTTATTCTATGAGGATATCAATTACTGTTGCGATGGCGGATTAAATGCAGAAATGATTGAGAATCCGGCCTTTGAATTTGTAGAGGCGATGGGAAGCAATGACCGGTATTCGACGAAGTTTGATGGCTTGTATGGCTGGATTCCTTTCCCTTCGACTGGGGATGATGCCAGCTTATCAATTGGTACCATGAACCCTTTTCATGAGAATAATCCACATTATCTCCAATTTAAGGCATCCAGGAGCCAGCTGGGAATTACGAACAAAGCTTTTGAAGGCATTCATTTAAAAGCCGGAGCATCCTATATCATCAGCGCTTACCTGAGAAGCAGCAGCTATACCGGTAAAGTTACCGTTTCTGTGTATGATAAAGAACAAGCAGTACTTTCGGCTGATTTAGCTGTATTCGTAACGGATACTTGGGTAAAATACGAAATCAAAGTTACCTCAGAGATGAATCTGCGTCACGGACGATTTGTGATTGCAATCACCGAGGCAGCCTCCCTGGAAGTGGATTTTGTATCCATGAAGCCGGCTAATGCAGTCTGTGGTGTATTTCGTTCGGATATCGCTGATACACTGAAGGATATGCAACCCGGATTTCTTCGTTTTCCCGGGGGCTGTATTGTGGAAGGCAATGAATTAAGCAACCGTTACCGATGGAAGAATACGGTAGGTCCCTTGGAGGCGAGAATCCCTAACTGGAACCGCTGGGCAGTACATAATAACTCACGGGATGACTTCTCCGCAGGTCCTTACAGTCATTATAATCAAACCTATGCCATCGGATATTATGAATATTTTATGCTGTGTGAGTATATTGGAGCAAAGCCGTTACCGGTGCAGAATGTCGGCCTTGCATGCCAATATCAGACCTCTCAGCTAGTTGAAACCAATACCCCCGAATTTCAGGAATTCATTGATGATGTTCTGGATCTGATTGAATTTGCCAATGGTTCGACGGATAGTCAATGGGGCTCCCTCCGTGCGAAGATGGGACATCCGAAGCCTTTTCATCTGGAGATGATCGGTATCGGTAACGAACAGTGGGAGACGGAGAGGGTTAATTTCTTCGAGCGCTATACCATTTTTGAAAAGGTAATCCATGATAAATATACTGATATCAAGCTGATCGGCTCCGCAGGTCCGGATGTTACCTCCGAACATTACACCGATGCCTGGGATTTCTATAAAATGAAACAGAATGAGCAGCCGGATTTTACTTATGCTGTAGACGAACATTACTACCGCCCGGTGGAATGGCTCTATGAGAATAATCATTTTTACGATAATTATCCAAGAAATGTTAAGGTATTTGCCGGTGAATATGCTGCCCATATACGCAGCGGCTTTAATATGCCCGAGGTGAATACGCTGGAGGCAGGCTTATCCGAAGCTGCTTTCTTAACCGGTGTGGAGCGCAATGCTGACGTTGTTGTGCTTGCTTCCTATGCACCACTGTTTGCGAGAGTAGGCTTTGCACAATGGTCACCTAACCTGATCTGGTTTGATGACCATGTATGCTATGGAACTCCAAGCTACTATGTACAGAAGTTGTATGCAGGTAACATGGGAAATTATACTGTGATTAATACGTTATCGCAGGACACTTCCTGTCTGTATCAGACCGTTTCCTATGACGAGAGAGCAGGAGAATTGATTATTAAGCTGATTAACTCCTCCAGTGATCTGCAGGAGGTTCAGTTTGATATCGATGAAGCTTATCAGGCAGCTGCGCAGGTGAAAGCTACCATATTAACCAGTGTAAACAAGGATGATCATAATAACATCAACGAGCCTGATAAGGTAAAGCCTTATGAAAAGGTACTCACACTTACCGGGATGACCTATCAGGCACCGGCACATTCCTTCAGCGTAATCAGAGTACCTGTAGAATTTTAAAATATTGAACGTAGAGCTGTATTGAGGCTTTTTGAATGTGCAGCTAAAAAATGCTGTCGATGTTAATAGACGTATCATTAATGTGGATGCTTCCATACAGAAGAATATTCCCAGCAAAGTATGAGAAAATTATCCAAGCATGCTAACAGCAGGAACTGAACATCCACATTAATAATATGGTTATACGTGCTGTTTTCTTTGGGCTCCGATCAATAAAGGAGCCACCGAAGTACAGAAGACAAGTTACCTGTAGTCTTCATCTCTCATTTATACCAGCTTCTGATCTGCCAGAAGTTCAAGTAAGAATAAAATCGACAGGGCCTGTCCGTACGGCATGGATTTAATCGCAATATCTTTGTAGAACTGTTTTGTGGTTCTGCCCATAGCCGTACCGTAGGAAACCTGATTTACGATGCCGTTGTCTTCAATGTATCCTAATACCGGTGTTAATGCCTTGTAGGCACATTCTTTGAAGGAGCTGTCAATGAAGCCAAGATGCACCGCACGAAGAATACCGTATGCAAAACCGCAGGTAGCACTGGTTTCCACATAAGAGGTATTATCATCAAGTAAGGTGTGCCACATCCCATTATCCTCCTGATAACACTTCAGTGCCTCGACCTGAGCCTTCAGTGCTTCAAGAAGAAATCTTCGGATGCTGTACTCGCAAGGTATCAGATTAAGAAATTCAGGAATGGCTATGGTGATCCAACAGTTACCCCTGCCCCACAGTGCCTGTGTAAAATTATGATTTCCGTTAAAGGTCCAGCCATGAAACCATAAACCTGTTTTTCGGTCCGTAAGATATTTGATGTGAATTAGAAACTGATATTTTGCTTCTTCTATGTAGGCTTGCTTGTTCATGATTCTACCGTAATTAGCCAGGAAAAGCACTGTCATAACCAAGGTATCATCCCACAATTCCTGATCATTGAGCGTATCGGAGGTAATATGCTGGAAGCCTCCTTCCTTGGTTCGGGGAAGCTCATTCATAATCCACTGTGCCCATTCCTCGCATACGGATAAATATTCTTTGTTTTTTGTATATTCAGCCAGATAAGACAGTGGCAGCATCGGAGCACAGGTATTGATGTTCTTTGAAGGAAGGCCTTGTTCAAGACGCTCGTCATAATATTTGATCAGCATATCTAGATACTGCTGTTCGCCCGTTGCCTCATAATATTTCCATAGGCCGAATAGGCCGACTCCCTGCGTCCATTCCCAAAGCTGATACTTTCGGATATCATCTCCTGCCAGATTATTTGATTTCATGTTGGACAAGAAAATGGTATCGTCCTCATATAATACTTTTTTAAAGTTATTCACTAATACATTCAGTTTTTCCCGAATAATCTGATTATTAAAATTATCCATAATGTTATTCCTTTCCATGTTTGATATGATGCAGGATCGAATGAGTGCGTAACCACCTATTAAGTAATTACAAAACAATTTATCTATTGGAATACTACACAATTGATACATATATGGGATTTCGCAATTACCTATAATAACCTATATTGAAGGGGATAATTTGCAGGTGTAAATTATGATGCTTGATAATTTAGTATTATATGAAAAACAATTTCACATTAAAGTCAATACTCCCAATGATCCACTTTATTATTTATTTGATTATGATGAACGCGCCTCTACCGTAAATATGGAATTTCAACACTTCCATCAATTTTATGAATTGTGCGTTTTCTTGGACCAATCTGCGGATCATTTGATAGAAGGGGATATTTATGATCTTCAATTCCTTGATATCGTAGCCCTAAGGCCGCTGATCCTTCATAAGACCCAATATCCCAAAGGCTCACCCAGGAAGCGTTTAATTATTAACTTTTCCTTTCCTACAGATATAGCAGGATTAACCTCTGATTTTGAAGCACTTTATGATATCTTTCGTAGACCAATTCCTATCTATCGCTTTGAAGGAAATATAAAGAATCAGCTTTTCCATGTCTTAAATGATATATATAAAATCGGTAAATCACAAACACCAATCAATACATTACTGATTCATAATAAGTTAATTGAATTCTTAACCGTGATCTATCTTAATCAGGAGCAGAATAGCTATACTGTTCATTCCTCTGACAACAGCTTAAGGAACAAGATATACTCTGTTACTGCATATATCCATGAGCACTTTAGTGAGGTGCTGTCATTAGAATTGCTCTCCTCCAGATTTTATATCAGCAGCTATTACCTGTCCCATCAATTTAAAAAATGTACCGGATTTACTCTTAATAATTACATTCAAATGACACGTATCCGCAATGCACAGCAGCAGCTGCTGTTTTCCAATCATAAAATTACTGTTATATCGGATTTGTGCGGGTTTTCCAGCTTTTCTCAGTTCAATCGTACCTTTCACAAACACTGCGGTATGTCGCCATCAGAGTTTCGTAAGAATAACGGTACAGGCACTATGCCAAGCTTTACTTAATCAGAGTAAGCATCGATGAATTATTCGGAAGTACTTTCAGCGTTCCAACCTGCACCAATAGATTTATTATAGCAATCATATCTGGTGATATCTATGCTTTATTTGCTTTTAAAGCCATGAAAGCTTGCATAATTTGCGTTTTTAATCTATGTATCATAATTCAAAGACCCTCCTCAAAGGCACCTCCCAAAGACACCTCAAAGACGCAGCAGGATTAGCTGATCCGTATAAGTTCAAAATATGCAATGATTTAAGCAGGTTATTACGAGAAAAAGAAAATCCGGTATGATATCATGTCTATGTAAATCAATTGCTCAGATCATTCGATTTGAAAAAGCACATTTGAAAAATTGTAAGAAAAATGGCTAGTAAAAATTAAATGGCTAGTAAAAATAATAAGTAAAAATAGTAAGTAAAAATAGTAAGTAAAAATAATAAGTAAAAATAATAAGTAAAATAGTAAGAAAATGAACCGGCTATGCTATAAGTTTCGTGATGGAGGGAATAGAAAATGCAGATAGGGATTCGATTACATGATACAAACGCACCTACTTTGGAGGAAAGGCTTAAAATAACAAAAGAACAGGGTTTTACCTGTGTGCATGTAGCCTTATACAAGGTCATGGATGAATTTTCAGTGAGTTCTGGAACATTGACACCGGGATTAGCTATGTATTTGAGAAGACTTTTTCAAGATTATAATATTGATATAGCTGTTATTGGCTGCTATTTAAATTTGGCAAACCCGGATCAAGAACAGCTTAATAATATCATAAATACATACTTGGCCTATATCCGGTTTGCTTCCATCTTAGAATGTGGAGTGGTAGGAACAGAAACAGGCGCTCCAAATATTTTATATGAATTTGAACCTGCCTGTCATACGGAGGAAGCGCTGCGTAAACTGATTTACAATTTAAGTATCATAGTTTCCTATGCTGAAAAAATGGGAGTAATCATTGCAATTGAGCCGGTCAGAAGTCACATTGTTTATAATCCTGAAATTGCCAGACGAGTACTTAATGAAATTAAATCACCGAATTTACAAATAATTTTTGATCCGGTTAACTTACTGGGTATGGACAACTTCATGCGGCAGACACAGGTTATGGAAGAAGCAATCGATTTATTGGGTGATGATATAGCGGTAATTCATATGAAGGATTTTATTATCAGGGATAATAAGATGGTAAATGTAGCAGCAGGAACAGGCAATTTAAACTACAGTCCAATCATCGATTTTATAAAAGAAAAGAAACCGATGATACATTGTACTTTAGAGGATACCAATCAGGAGAATGTAATGACAGCCAAAGATTATATAATGACTTTATGGAACAAAAGTAATGGCAGAGATAAATCGTTATATTCCTAATACGTCATTGTCCTGCATTGTATGGGCGAAATGAACGAAAACAGATATCCTATGACAGGGAAAGGATTACATATGAAACTGAATAAGGAAGGATTTATCACGCATTATTTAATATCCGGACCCAAGGAAATTCCTTATACTGCTCCAATCACAGATATCAATCAGCTACGCTATGAGAAAAAATTACGTTCTATTATAGCAGAGCATCCAGCTGAATGCCCAACCGAAGAGATTAAGCTGGAAGCAGACAGTGAACTGAAACTTCCGTGGGAATATTATTTCTCCTATGGTAACTGGTTTGTGGATAAAAGCTCCTTCTATTCTAATTTAACAAAGGTAGAGTTAGTTGCAGCCGTAAATCTTAACGTATCCGAGGACATGGTTGTTGAGGCCTGCTTATGGAGCTATGCTGCCATTGATTTGTGGATTAATAAGGTAAAAGCTGTCGTTCTTGAAGAACCGGTATATAAGCCGATTGCCCGTAAGAAATTCACCATGAATTTAAAAAAGGGAGAAAATTCAATCTATATTAAGCTGCAGAATCTGGGTGTAAGGGATACGCGAAATCTTTTTGGAATACAAATTCTAAAAGCACAGTCAGATATTACAGTCACTCTGCCGGATAGTGAAGCAGTAAAACCATTTATAGTAGCCAGTGAATGGCTTAGCGGAGTTATCCTGAAAGGTCGGATACTTCAGTTTCCGACGAATGCACCGGTAGGGACTCGCATCGGATATGACTCGAAAAGTCCTGATGTTACGCTTTCTTCGGAAAGAGTGCAATGGGTTGATATTAGCGGAAAATCGGAGGTAGAGCTCGAGAAAAATCGTCCGTTTGTTCTGTTATCCGTTCCTGTGAGGGGAAAAGAATTAAGACGGAAGTTTGAAATATTGGAAGAAATGAAACCGGTGTACCTGAACAAAGACACAGTAGAAGAAAATCTGCAGGAAGTCTATGAACGAATCAGTGATGTTGTTAAACTAGACCGCGGAGAGAACATTGGCTTTTCTTTGATGAATATTTTGGCGAGGATTAAGGTGAATCGCCTTCGGATGGATGATATCGACAATATTTATGAAACGCTGGACCAAATTGAGAGCAGAATGGATTGCGCCGATTTTATGGTCTGTGCGTTAATCCGGTACATAAAGACGAATGCCCTTGATGATAAAATGAAAAAACGCATAAAGGAAGTTCTTCTAAATTTCCGCTATTGGATGGATCAGGATGGAGCAGACGCAATGTGCTTTTGGAGTGAGAATCATTCATTGATGTTTTATGTATCCGCCATGCAGGCGGGAGAACTGTATCCGGATGAATTTTTTGTACGCGCTCATAAAACGGGAAGGCAGCTGCAGGAAAGCAGCCGCAAAAAAGTGCTGGAATGGCTTGCTGATATGGAGGAACACGGCTTTGAAGAATTCTTAAGCGGGATTTATATGTGTATTACCTTCATAGCGTTGCTGAATACAATTGATTTTTCTGAGGAAGAAATCACAGAACAGGCTACAAAAATCACTGACCGGCTTTTTTATATGATTTCTCTGCATACGTTCCAGGGATCAGTCATCGCACCGCAAGGAAGGGTATATCGGGATGTTCTTTATCCTTTCCAACAAGGCTTGCAAGCTTTAGTAAATATGCTCAATCCCCATAACCCATATTCCTATGGAGAAGGTTGGCTTGGCTTTTATGCAACCAGCAAATACCGGCTGCCGCTCGAATATGTCTCTCTAATGGAACAGCAGGTGAGCACCTGCTATACAAGTGGAAACGCGATGATATGCTTGAACAAAACCAGACATTATGTGCTTACTTCCGTGCAGTCACCTTGTGAAGATACAGCATTTATACGCTGGGAAAATAACAGCTTTGATGAGAAGAGTGACGTCAATTCCCATGCTTATATCCAATCGCTGAATGAACGGTTTCATGGAACGACCTGTTTTGAACCGGGGGTTTATGGGTATCAACAGCATTTGTGGAGCGCGGCCTTGGCACCGGATACGATTGTCTTTGTCAATCATCCGGGAGGACCCTGCGACGAAAGCTCCATGCGTCCGGGATACTGGTTTGGTAATGGGGTTATGCCTGCAATTAAGCAGATTGGTCAGGCAATTGCCTCGATTTATTGCATACCGGAGGAACATCCCATAGATTTTACGCATATTCACTTTGCAAAGGTGCGGTTTGAAGAATGGAGAGAGTGTGGGCCATGGCTCATCGGGAAAAAGGGCGGGGGCTATGTGGGTATCTGGGCGAGTAGAGAAAAGGAAGCTTACAACGATCAGCTTTCCGAAGCCGAATATCGCATATACAGCAGAACTGCAGCTTATTTGTGTGTATGCAGCGATGCAGCAGAATGCGACACCTTGGATGACTTTTTGGTATTTTGTCTGTCGTATGAACCGGTATTTTCAGAAGATACGCTGTCCTTACATACCAGCAAGGCATTGCACTTAATCTATAAAAGGGCAGATGACAGGACACAGGTGATTTAAGACTGATAACTCTTTTGCGTTCAATGTTTTCCGAATAAATAAATTAGCAATATTAAGCAGAAAAGAGGTATAAGAGTGGTAATTTATAATCAGGAGGTAGAAGCAAAAAGCTGTGAACCAGGTGTTAAGAGAAAAATTCTTTGCTACACGGAGAAAATGATGATGTGTGAAGTATCCTTTGAAAAAGGGGCGGAGGGCTATCTTCATTCCCACCCGCATCTGCAGACAACCTATGTTGCTAAGGGAAGTTTTGCATTCACGATAGACGGTGAGACTTTTTATGTGAAAGCCGGAGACAGTCTGTTGATGCCGGCAAACTGCATACATGGCACGAAGGCTTTGGAAGATGGAGTACTGGTTGATGTTTTCCATCCGATGCGGGAGGACTTTATAAAATAGAGACAGCAGTGTACAATTTGTCGCAGTATTACAATGAGTTTAGTGAATTAATCAAACCGGTGCAGGGCTATGTTCTTAAAGCAGAGGTATTTATACCGGTTGTGAGCAGTGAGAAAGATAATTTCTATGATTTACTTGCCGTCCATCGCATTGTTGGAGGTTCTGACAGTGATACCTTGGGTTGCATTCAAAATCTGCTGAGTTGGAATGGAGAAGAATTTGACGCCATAAGCATGCTGGCAGCTACACCTGGTACCGATTTGATTGCATCAATTTCAAATCAGGAGCCTGGTTTATAAAGAAGAAAGCCTTGTAAATCTAAGTTACAAGGCTTTTTTATGATATATGATCGGGTTTGAGAAATTGCAGCGAAGCTGCATTCTTTTCAACTTATGCACAAATCATTGATAAGATTAATTTATGTAAATATAGTTATACTCATTTTAGATAAAAAGATGACATATCGTAAAAATGATGGCAGAAAGGATAATAGTTACCGGGATTGTAGTAAACCAGGCAGAAACCATCTTCTTGGCGGTAGCCCATTTTACACTCTTAATATTAGAAGCAGTTCCTACACCCATGATAGAAGATGATATAACGTGAGTGGTACTTACAGGAAGGCCGTATTTGGTCGCAAGCTGTATGATCAGAGCAGAGGAAAGATCGGCTGCAACAGCGTTGACAGGCTTTAACTGTATGATTTGAGTTCCTACTGTTTTAATGATTCGCCATCCGCCGATGGATGTTCCTAATGCCATAGCTAAGGCACAAAGAAATTGCACCCAAATAGGGATTGTCATATCTTTTTGGAACCCATAGCTTACCAGTGCCATTGTAATAATATACGGCTGTTGCAATAGCATTGGCATTACTGATATTATTATACGCAAGTTGATCTCTTTTATTGTAATAAACATTATTACAATAGAATTTACCATTGATAAACCATTGCCGGGAAGTTACAATATCATTGAATATTCCGAGTTCCATACGACTAAGTGCATGTAAATATTCAGGATTTTATGAATCATAAGTCATTAGGTAACATAGCTTCATCTAGGATTTCCAGAATTCTATGATCTAATAAATTAGCAATTAGATATTTGAAAGTAAATATCCTTATCATAAAATATAAATCAGATCTATGACTATACTAGTTGGAAAGTGTGCAAAAGACAGAATATGATAAACATTAACAAACAAAGATATCATGAGATAATAAATCTTTTCATACATAATGTTACAGCTCCCAGAAACAGAATCCTTTTGCTGTTTACCATTGAGGGAATCCTTATAACGCTGGTTAATAATATAGTCGGCAATAATAATAATCTATTTGCTACAAGATTGGGAGCAAGTGATTATGAGCTGAGTCTGGTAACTACCCTGCCTCAGATAATCGGTATGCTGGTGCTGATCCCCGGTGGCATACTGACGGACCGGATGGCAAATAAACGAAGAATGGTAACTGCTTCTTTAGCTCTTATTACAGTATTCTACGCGGTAATTGGTTTTGTTCCATTTTTAAGCTCTTACAGATTAATCATATTCCTTATATTAATTGCGCTATCCACAGGACCAATGACCATCTACAATGTATCATGGCAGGCTTATTTTTCCGATATCGTAAATATTGAAGACAGAAACAGCATCTTGACGTATCGTACATCTTTTACCTTTCTGATAAGTATTATCATACCTCTTGCCAGCGGTGCTATACTGGCTTCTGCAGGAACAGTAGGAGCTAAACTAAGAATACATCAGGCATATTTCTGGATGGGTGCTGTTATGCTGCTGATACAGATTTTTGTACTAAGACAGATTAAAAGCAGCCAGGAACACTCTCCTTCTGGATTAGGTATCAAGAATTTGAAATCAGCCCTCCTGGAACTGCTTCATAATAAAAAGTTTCTTGGTTTTGTAAGTGTGGCGCTATTTTTCTATATGACATGGCAGATAGACTGGACGTTATATTTTATAGGTCAGGTAAAATATTTGAAGATGAATGAGGCGTGGCTTAGTTATGTCAATATTGGTGGCGCTGTTGCTCAATTCCTTACGATTGGTTTTTGGAGCCGCCTTAATGTTAAATACGGTGTAAGATTTGGTATTATCTTCGGTACTCTGGGACTTTCGGTTTATCCTATCGGCATGATTATGGCCACCAGTGCTCCGGCGGCTCAGGGAAGAGTTGTTTTTATCATAATGCATACCATAGCAAGCCTGACGATGGCGGTTATAACGCTTAATGTCCTGCAATGTCTGCTTCAGATACTCCCGGAAAAAAACAAGACATTGAATATCTCTATCTACACAGTACTTATTACACTTTCCAATGCGGTAATGCCCTTAGTTGGGATAATGCTTTACACTCATTTAGGAGCTGATCTGAAGGCATTACAAACCATCTTTTGGATTATATTTGCGGCAAGAATAGTATCAACCGGACTATGGACCTTACGTTGGTGGGTCCTGCGGAAGGAAGTATAATGATGTTAAAAGTATAATGAACCATATCCTCAATTGTTGATGCTGACGGTATCAAATAGTCTATGTATCAAGTGTCTTATATGTCATTTTATAGCTTCTTTACCTTAAACACTGCATCATTTAGTAAATGAATGATGCAGTGAGTTCATTAATTAAATCATTTTGTTGAGTATGTTTCTAGCAAACTCTACATCTACGACGTCTTCTCCTACGGCAAAAGCATCCCATATCGATCACTCCTTACTATATTCATCCATTCATATTTTATGCCGAATATCGTATAATGGTGTCGGCTATAGTCGAAATAAATACCGCAGAGAAATCTTCCAGGACTTTTTGTGGGCAGAAATATGATTCGTGGATCTATGGGATATGCTACAGGAATATCCTTCCAGTAATTTGAGACAGTGAATATATTCGAATTTTAATAAAGTTTAGGTAAAGAAATGAGTTTACATGTGAATGTAAGCTCTTTTCTTTTACCCAAAAGCAGTTGAGTCGAACTCACGAAGCGGGGTATCCTACTCAAGGCACTTCGTATATGCAGCACGCTGCATTGAGGTTTAGATCACATAATTCTTACAATGTCGAATGGTGGCGAAATATGTAAAGTAGCATAGAATGGTATTGTAGCTAATGCCTGCTGCCCAAAGTTTGCAGGTTTTGAAGAAAGGCATGGTGATTTATATGAAAATGAAAAAGAATGGTAACTACTTAAAAGTGATTCTTGCTTGTATGTTTACCTATTTAATCCTCTTTTCTTGCGCATGTCTATATATAACTTATAAAACAGGAAAAGAGCCGGCCACATTAATCATGAGCATATTTACTTTTTGCGGAGTTGAGGGTGGATTATCCGCATGGATAAAAACCACAAAAGTAAAGAAAAAAGATAGTTCTGATACGAAAGATACATCTATTACAAAAAGTGTATCTGATACGAAAGCTTCATCAGATACGAAAGCTTCATCAGATGCGAAAGCTTCATCAGATGCGAAAGATGTATCTGATACGAAAACTTCATCAGATACGAAAGATGTATCCGATACGAGAGCTTCATCAGATGCGAAAGATGTATCTGATACGTAAGATACATCAGATACAAAAGATACCTCTAATACAAAAGTTTCATAAGAAGGCTTTAATATTTGATTAGCCTAATCTGAACATTTATGCGATCATTCTTACTCTCAATAGTGAATTAGAGCAGGTTAGGCGAGAAAGAAGGCGGTAATATTGAAATCCGAAGATATAAAATCCTCTAAAAAGCAACCGGATTCGTCAACAGTGCCGATGAAGAGCGCAGAGGTGCCAACGAATATCCGCAGTGAGTTAGTAGCATATGCACTGAAGTTTGAGGGAAATCCATATGTCTGGGGAGGAACCAGTTTAACCAAAGGAACGGATTGTTCAGGCTTCACACAATCCGTATTTAAAGATAAAGGTATTAATATACCAAGGACTTCTAAGATGCAGGCATCGGGAGGGAAAGAGATCGCCATTGATAATATGAAACCTGCCGATTTAATATTCTACGGAAAAGATGGAACCATCAATCATGTTGCTATTTATATTGGTAATGGCAAAGTGATTTCCGCCAGCAGTAAAAAGACAGGGATAAGGATAACGCAATATGATTATAGACAGCCTTATAAAGCAGTCAGTTATATTGAAAATATTTAATAGCAAGACATTTTGCAGAAGAATAAGCTTTCCTCCCCCCCTGTTCGTGAATTACATCTGCTGCCTGCCATAGGAGCGTCTATAATCTGCTTGAATATTATTATAAAGACGGAAAAGAGGTGATATAGATGAAAATTAATGTTGATGCAGGACATGGAACTAATACGGCAGGAAAGAGAACACCTCCGATGCCGATTAACCTTGATATAGATAATGATAATAAGATCGATATAAAAAAAGGAGAGCAATACCGTGAGCATTATGCAAATGTTGGTGTAGCCTCCATATTGGTAGAAGAACTAAAACGCTGCGGATTTGATACGATGCAGACAGGCTTCAACGATGATGATCCTTCCGATGATCCGGACACAGCCTTGTCAGTCAGGCAGACTGCTATAGCTAATGGTAAATGTGATTATAGTATATCAATCCATTTTAATGCCGTTGGTGATGGGAATAGTTTTAATTCCGGCGAAGGAATCGGTGTCTTCATCCACGATAAATATGCTGGCCAATCAGAAAAACTTGCAAAAATTGTTTTAAAACATCTGGCGCAGGGCACTAAGCAGATGAATAGAGGAGTATCCAAACAATCTTTGGCCATGTGCAATTGCAATGCTTTGAAAACGAAGGCTGCAATCCTCTGTGAGCTGGCATTTATGACGAATGAAAAAGAAGCAACTACAATGATGGCTAGCAAAGCTTTCTGGAAAGAGTCTGCACAGGAAATATGCAAGGGGATCTGCGAATACACCGGCTACGATAAAAGCATTAGCTTACGAAAGAAAGAAGTAGAATAGATATAGAAAAGTTCCTTATATAATAAGGAGTTCATATATGAGTTAGGTTTGTTGATGACTCTTGTTCTTATCGAAGAATTTGGATAAAATGAAAAGCTCACTTGATTGTAACTGTGAGCTTTTCATTTTATTCGGGTTTTCCCTTAAAAGTTCGTTATTTACGCAATTACTCCCTTATTTAGTTCTGTTATCCGACGCCTTATTGGTTGAAGCTTTCGGATTAGGAGTTTCAACCTTTGGACTATATTTATAGTCAACAGCACTATCTGTAACGCTGCTTTTACCTTGTTTTTTAGAGGATGTGTCCTTACTATTGCTCATATTTAATACTCCTTTCATGTTTTTAATTGTGCTTGCATATGGAACTATTGATAAAGATAAAGAGAATATCAACTCCCTTACGTAGTCTTTCGACCAGCTGATTTATCAGATGCAGATGTCTGATGAGTACTGCTGGTTTTAGAACTGTTTTTATAATCTACATCGTTATCGGAATTGTTATTTTTTGTACCGGTATCTTTTGAGGGAGTACCTTTACTATCTTTGATTTTATCCATCAGAAAGCTCCTTTCATATTGTTTTTGATAGTATTATCTGATTGGAAAGAAATATTCATTTTATTTAGAATATATCGTAATTATTGACTAATCCTATAGAGAGATGTAATAATTTTACATATAAGGAATTGATAATTAAATCAGGAAATTATTCATTATTACGAAATAATGTGATAATATTTGGAAATAATCTTGTTTCTACTAACCGATCACATAAATTACAAAAGAACACTCATGAAATGTCGTATGGAAGTTTTCAACGGCATTTTTTGTGTGTAATAACACTATTATATGGGAGGTAATAGAAATGTTTTATCACAAAGGAAGTCACTATAAGATGAAACTGGCAGTACTTTTGGTTCTAACACTGCTTGTAACCAGTATCTTACCCGGCTTGGGCAATCTCGCCTTTGCTTCAGCCAATCCCACACTAGAGAAAAAATATAAGTATTCTTATTCTGGAACAGGCAACAACTATAAGATGCTTAATGTAGAAGCCGGCTACATGATAAAGTGGAGTATCAGTGAAGAAGCGAAAGGATATGTAAGCTTCTCGGATACCGACAGAAAACTATCGGAGAAAACAGTAAAAGTAACGAAGGATACATCTTCCGTAAGAGTATATACCCATACGACAGCCAGAAAAAAACTTGGCACATCCTATCAGGTAAAGGCAACGATTTATGATGCTTTGGAAAATGCCATTGCAACCTGCACGGATCAGGTAACCATTTCCTGCGATGCACTAAGGGCAGCTATCATGAATGAACCGAAGGACAGAACAATGTCTGTTGGTGGATCTTATGATTTTAACTGCTTACTGATTCCGATCAAGACAACGAATCAGGCATTCTGGATTGTTACCGATGCAAAAGAGAAAGTGTTAGTCGATACAAAAAAAGGAATTACTTCCGATCTGGTAGATATGACCTCCAAAGGAGTATTCACGCCTTATATTCCGGGTGAATATAACATCAGAGTCATTGCCTGCAGAAGTCAGAATGCAACTGTAGTAAGAGCAAAATCAGAGCCGGTTACAATCAAAGTAATTCCTGTCCCGACAGCTACTCCAACACCGGTTGTTTCACCTACTGCAGTCCCGGTTATTGCTCCTGTATATGTACCGCCGGCTGCAACCCCTACGACCGCACCGGAAACCATCAATCTTACCGTGAACGGTATAATGGATGGAGAAGCCTATAAGGTTAGTACGGAGACGATAACCATAACAGGTACGGTTGATACCAATACGAATATTAAAGAATTAAAAGTGAAATATCATTCCAATGCAGATGCAACCGAGAAATCAATTGCCTTAGCAAAGGCAAGTCCATTTTCAATATCAGCATTGCCATTAGATATCGGTACGAATTTTGTAACGATTACAGCGGTTGCTACCAATGGAACAACAGTGAGCAAGGAGCTCCTCATTAACCGTGTCAGTACAGTAGTTAATTTCGCTGATAATGTAAGAGCTTTTGATAATACTACAGAACTTGGTTTAAGAGAGATACAAGCGATTTATGAAGGTATCGAGAATTACTGGGAAGATGATATGGGAACTCCGGAGGATACCAGTGACGATCAATACAATCTGGTGGTTAAGGAAACGAATCCTTTACTAAGCTATATCCGTGATGGAATCTATCGGGACGGAGATATTATTTATATTCCTCAGTGTGAATATTTTCCTGCAGGCCTTTCCTTAATCTATCGAAGTCATGACGACAACTATGGATCGGCTTTCTCTTACAGCAGTGAGAGCTATGAAGTAATTCATACCCAGATACCCGGTTATGGAGACCTTTTCTCAGAAAATATCAGCCTTGATACGACAGAGGTAAACCAGGCAGATCCCATTGCATTTGTATTACTGCCGGGTGATACGGATATGTATCTTGCCGATAACGAAGGCGGTAACCAGCAGCTTTTACTGGCTTCCAGTAATGCAACCCAGTTAGGCACAGGAAATGCTCTTCAGTTATTCTCAGCTGACGATTATAATACAGTATCGGGAAGTGGTTTCCAGCTGAATAATCTATCCGCATTATTATCACCTACGTTTAATTTCTCAGATATTAATAATGGTTCCATTGTTTTAGATTTTGACGATGCTGTTTTATATGATAAGGATGGTGATCCGCAAGGAAATGAAACACAGAACGACAGAGTCACTGTTTCCGGTGAGATTTCCTTAAAGAATATCAAACCTACCTTTGGCCTGGAGTGGCATCCATCCCTTTCTGATCTCCTTCCTCAGCAGTTTATTTCGAAATTATCCTATACACAGAATATGAATTTGAACTGCACGATTGGAGGAGAGATTGGTAATCTATCAAGCCTTTTAAGTGATTATAAGGAAAAGACGAATGCCTTTGTAAATAAGCGCTCCTTTGTTGGTATCGATTTTGAAGGCGTAGATATGGAGAATACGATGATCCTGGGAGCAATCGGTATCAATCTTGCCGGAGTTCAGGGTGCCAATATTAATACTATTCAGGCGGCTTCCATATTTGCACCGTTTAATCCAATCGTCGTAGTTTTGATCTGTATGAATGCAGATGGTCAGCTTTCAACACAGCTGGTATTCGACTATCAGACCACGATTTACCGTGAACAAGGTATTAATATTCAGAAGGAAGGCTTTGTAGGTGCCTACGGCAGCTCGGCACAGAACAGAGGTACTACAAACTTCACAGTTAATGACAGGAATGTCAATATCTATAATATCACGGCAAAATCAAGGAGTGAAAGAAATGTGTTACCGGAAAGTTCGCTCACCATATCTGCAAATGGTTCTGCTGAAGCTTCCATGGGCTTCGGAGGAGCAGTCGGCATAATGATGGCAGGTATCATACCGGCAGCAGTGAAGGCGGATATCGGGCCGCGGGCGAAAGCTACCCTGAATGGCTCCTTTACCATTAATTCTTCCGGTGCTACCAATGTTGAGGGTGATGCTTCCCTGAATTTAAAGCTGAGCTTAAAAGCAGCGGCCAATGTTAATTTAACGGCTAAAAATGCCTTCCAAAATGTTGGAATTACTTTCACTAAGGATCTTGGGGAATATACCTTCCTGGAGTACAATATGTCCTCTATTACTTTTAAAGGGAAGGTATTCGCATCGGACAGCGATAGGGATTTAACCAACAATCCAGTGCTTTCTGAGGCTAAGGTTACCTTGACAAAGGTTAATTCCACATCATTAAGCAATACCGATTATTTTGAGAAAATGACCGGCAGTGACGGCAGCTTCTCCATCAGCAATGTTGCAGCCGGCAATTATATCCTCGAAGTATCAAAGGATGGCTACGTGACCTACCGCGATGAAGAATTTACGATTGAAGATTCAGGAAATGATAGGAACATTTATCTGGACGCTGCCAATCAGACGGCAACCTTATGCGGTATCGTAACAAAGGCAGATGAGGATACAAATGCAAGCAATAATACGCCGTTGCAGGGAATCGTAATAGGATTAACCAAGATCGGAAGTACAACTACCGCTGCAAGAAGTGTGGTTACTGATGCAAATGGATATTATTCCTTCGCTGACCTGCCCTTGGGTATCTATGAGATAACGATTTCAGACAGTAATTTCATTCCGATTACCAGTGAGATTATTATAAGTACTGCCAATACCACCAACTATAATATTACCCTGGAAGCAATCTCTAACACCTATTCCGGAAGCGGTGTAGCAAGCGGTTATGTATATAATGCACTTACCGGAAGAGGAGTAGAAGCAGGATTGACGCTCACCGTATTAAAGGGCTATAATCTTTCTACCGGTGAGGTTGTTACAACAACGACAACCGGTGAAGGCGGTGTTTATTCCTTAACGCTTCCGGCAGGTAACTATACGGTATATGTTAATGACCTCAGAACAGATGCTGCCACAAAATATCGTAAAGGGTATTTCAATATTAAAGTATTGGGTAACATCACGATCGGCAACCAGAATGGTGAAGTAACGCCGATTATGGCCGAGGGTGAAATCCGAATCATACTTGTTTGGGGTGAAATTCCTTACGATTTGGACTCCCATTTAACAGGACCGACTTCTTCCGGAGGTACCTTCCACACGTATTATAGAAATAAAAGTTATTCCGAAAGCGGTAAACAACTTGTACAGCTTGATGTGGATGATACCGACAGCTATGGACCGGAAACGACAACCATTTATACTCAGTCTAATGGTGTTTATAAGTTCACGGTTCATGATTATTCGAATAGAGGCAGCACAGATTCAATGGCATTGGCTAATTCCGGAGCTTGTGTAAAAGTATACTATGGTGAAAGGGTATTAACCTATTATGTGCCTAACCTTCCTGGAACAGCCTGGGATGTATTTGAATACAATTCTGAAACCGGGGAGTTCCGGGTATTAGGCAATATGTATTATCAGAGTAATCCAAGTGCAATAGGTATGCAGGTTACGATGCGTGCAGCTTTTATGATGGAAGCACCGGAAGATGAGTATTTGAAGGATTATGAGCGGGAAGCTGCAGAAGAGAATAATTTAACAGGTACCAACACCACGGATGGAAATACAACCGATACAAATACAACTGACGGAAATAATACAGATACAGATACCACAGATGCTAATGCCACTGATACTAATGCCACAGATACTAATACTACAGATGCAGGTACCACAGATACAGATATCACAGATACAGATACCACAGATGCAAATACCACAGATACTGATACAGCTAATGAAAGCACAACGGATACAGCAGGCACTACTTCACCGGAGACGGGTGCAGCAGATGAAAATACGATTGATAGCAATATAACAGATGGAAATACAGTTGACTCGAATATAGCAGATACAAATTCTGCGGATGGAAATACAGTTGACTCAAACACAGCCGATACAAATACTGCGGATTGAAGTACAGCTGACACGAGTGCAGCGGATATAAACACTGCGGATTGGAATACAGCTGACACGAGTGCAGCGGATACAAATACTGCAGATGGAAATACAACTGACTCAAATACAGCCGATACAAACACTACGGATGCAAGTACAGCCGATATAAATACGGCCAATATTAATACAACCGATACAGGCGAAGCGGATACAACTGAATCTGGAATAAGCGCATCGGATACACTTGGCTGATATAATCAACTGATGCAAAAGCGCTAAATACAACACATTTTAAATTTTATTTTTAAACAAAATAAATACAGGGGAATTTCGGGTGTAGCAAAACGTTCCATAAGGAATGCCACACTCTGATTGCCCCTGTATTCCTGTGATAAGCTATATAAATCTGATATCATAGCTTGGCTTGATTAATCAGCCATTTCATTAATCTTCACACAGTTTTCATAGGAAAGCTCCTGAAGAATCTTATACAGTATCTGAATATTATATTTTTTGGGGAATTCTAATTTGTGAGAAACATAATTAACCTGATGAGCTTTTAAATTAGGATTACTGATGTATGTAAAGGTGATCTCGCTGTCATCAAAACCAAAACCGGAGGTTTCCATGGTAAGTGCTCAAGTTCAACCTATGCCGGAGCTGATTTGACAGATTTAATAAACTCTTCACCTCATGAAACAAATGTCTTGAAGAGAATGCCAGTGGTAGATCCTTGAAACAGGAATGAAAGCTAAGAGATAAAGCGAAACTGTTAGGATCAGATAGGATATGTTAAAAATCATACTTTCATCTGATCCTAGCAGTTTATATAGAACCAATTATTTGCAGGTGCTGAATAACGTGCTGAATAGGGTTGCATGACTTTGTTCATCCACCATTATCAAAAAATAGGTATCAATGATGAGTTGATCCATCGTGTACAGCTGCATATTACGATAAAATTCTACTGCTTCCAACTCACCTATTAAGGCCAGTAATAGACCTTCTTTATAACATGGATAGGAGACAGGTGTAACATGATATTCCGGAACTTTATCTACATAATAGCAATATAGCTTGGTAAGAATCTGAAGATGCTCTCGTTCATCGTCTAAAGCACGCTCGATAAAATCACGATTAAGCTTATTGGGGGCTTCCTTAAGCAAACGGCAGTAGAATTCAATAGCAGTTGCCTCATCAACGATGGATTTATGAATGCAATGTATGATTTGATCGAAGGGTTTGGGACCCTTTAACGGAAGGTTTGGAATTTGGACATTATTACAGAATTTACTCTCGCAGTTCGAACAATTTTCGCAGTGACATGAAAACATATGAAGCCTCCTTTACCGATATGGTAAAGATTATTTTGTTATATTTTATCCTATGAGGAAAGGAGCAGATATGTTCATAATGAATGGAATTTTGTTATTATAAATCGGAAAAAATATAAAACCGGCAGGATATAGGTTGAGTTTTGTATAATTCAAAAGATTCCTGGAACAGAAATGCGTCGAGAAAATGTATCCTTTGTACTGGCACAAAACACCGAAAACGGAATATGACATATTAACAGGAATTATATCGAAAGGGGAAATCCTGTTAGCCTTGTGTGTATGAAAGGAAGTATATGAAATGAGTAGATTAACAGAACAGTGCAAGGATGTAAAAAAATTAAATAAATTAGTACAGACCATGCTGCTTCTGGCTATGGCTGATATTCAAAAAGCAGGTGTTACAGCTGTTGTCTATGAAACCTACAGGACGCAGGATAGGCAGATTTATCTCTACTGTCAAGGAAGATCCGTGAAAGAATGTATTATAGATGGAATTGATAAAGCCCTTGCGATGCAATACTGTTCTCCTGAAAAGAATCAAATTACCTGGACATTGGATAGTGTGCATACAACTCATAAAGCAGTAGATCTGGTTCCTAAAATGAATGGTAAGCTCGCCTGGGATCATACGACAAAGGAACAATTAACCATTATAAATGCAATGGCAAAATATGGATTCGAGTGTGGCATTAACTGGGGAACTAACAAGGATTCCTGCCATTATCAGGTGAAAGGAGCCTTTAACAATGTATTTACCGAGAAGAAAAATACCACCTACGTTACGCAGGTTATTCAAAAAGCATTGAATCAGAAAATGAATGCAGGTCTTGTTGTTGATGGTATCTGGGGAAAGAAAACTACGGCTGCTGTCAATAAATTCCGTAAATCCCAGGGATATAAGACAGCCTTTGGTCAAATAGGAGTGATAGCTTTTGAAGCGTTAATGAAATAGATATCCCGTTACAGAGGATAAGCCAACTTTTGCAAGCTGGCTTAAAAGGGGGAGAATTATGAAAATCTATTTAAATTTTTACTTGTTTGCGATGAAATTATTTTTTGCTCTTAATTAAGTTTATGACTTTATTATAAACGCAGATTGTGTTCAATCTATTAACGAACAGTGAAGAATTTATGAAGATACTGATAACAATTCTACTGCATTGTAAATATAAATAACGCCTTTCTTTATAAAACAAAAATTTAAAATAACGGAATATAACCATTCAGGGAATGCTTCAGAACATTCCAGGAGTGGTTATTATTTTGACAAAAATTAATATCATAGAAAAATTAATAGAGCATCGCCGTATAAAGTGATACAATGTAAATATTGCAGGTAATTTTATGCATATTAAGGTTACAAAATAACAGAAAGAGATATTACATATTGTTATTTCGTAACAGACCCGATGGAAAGGACTGAATGAAAATGAAAAAGAATTGGAAGCTTTATTGGACCTTATTTTCCTCCACCTTCTCCTTAAGTGCCTTTACTTTTGGCGGTGGTTATGTCATCGTTCCATTAATGAAAAAGAGATTTGTTGACAACCTGAAATGGATTGAAGAAGAGGAAATGCTGAATTTAGTAGCGATTTCGCAGTCATCTCCCGGAGTAATTGCCATCAATGCTTCAATCCTCGTAGGTTACCGGATGGCAGGGGTTCTTGGTTCGGTCATTACGGTATTCGGTACGGTATTACCGCCGCTGATTACGCTGACTATTATATCCTTCTTCTATGATGCCTTTAAGAACAGTACGGTTGTCAGTGCATTACTGAGTGGAATGCAGGCAGGTGTAGCTGCGGTAATCGTTGACGTCGTGATAAGTATGGGAAGTACTGTTCTGAAGGGTTGGAAGGCTATGTCCGTTATTATGATGGCAGGAGCCTTTATTGCAGCTTTTCTGTTTCATGTGAACGTAGCTCTTATCATATTGATCTGTGGTGTGATTGGCGCTGTTACGGTTATCTATAGGGAAAAGATGGGAAGGGGAGTGATTAAGAAATGATTTATCTGAGGCTGCTCTTTAGCTTTTTTCAAATAGGTTTATTCAGCATCGGAGGCGGATATGCGGCTCTGCCTTTAATTCAGGAGCAGGTGGTGGATATCAATCACTGGCTGTCGATGTCAGAGTTTACGGACCTTATTACCATATCACAGATGACTCCTGGTCCTATCGCGATTAATTCGGCAACCTTTGTAGGAAACAGGATTGCCGGGCTTGGAGGTTCTATAGTCGCTACCCTGGGTTGTGTACTTCCCTCCTTTATCATTGTCTTGACTCTGGCGTATATTTATTTCAAATATAAGGATATTTCAATTATGCAGGGTATTTTAGGCGGTTTAAGACCCGCCGTGGTTGCCTTGATTGCTTCAGCAGGCATCTCAATCCTGACGAATGCTTTCTGGGGAGAGCAGGGCTTTTCAACGAATATAGCTGATCTTAATATCGTGTCAGTTGTTCTTTTTGTTATAAGCTTAATCATTTTACGGAATTTCAAACCGAACCCGATCTGGGTGATGGCCGGCTCCGGAGTAGTCGGCATGATTATCTACCTTACTGTCGGCAAATAAAAAATGCGCATCACATTCTGGCATTGAGCTGCCATGTGATACGCACTTTTTATTATACGCTATTAATGATTATTGTAAGGAGGCTGTTGATAATAATTCTGCTGCTGATATTGTCCGCCGTTATAGAAATTCTGGTTATAACGGTCTGCAATATCATTCATATTCTTGAGGAGAATATAGTATGCGTAGAACTGACCAATTCCACATAACGTTTTTGAATCATTTGAAACCTCCTACACCTATTATATTATGGAATAATTTTAGCACCAAGCCTGACCATATGTCAATCTGCACTACGTCGCTTTGTGTAAAAAATAGTCGATAAAGGTAGGTTATCAGGAACAGAACAATGATGATGCTCCAAATTATTTTTTGGGGTTTGGAAGGAAGAAATGAATCAAACAGGAATAGAAGAAACATGATCGGAGTAATCATAAAAAGCGGATGATAATAGAAAGCAGCCTTAAAATCCAGCATGAAAGCAGCTCTGACGGCTCTTGTCATACCGCAGCCGGGGCATGAAATTCCGGTAAGGCCTTTGATGGGACAGCCAAAGTGAAACAGGTTCAATACCAGATATATGATAAATAGCATAAAGCAAAGCTTAAGGCGGTTCAATATGATTTTAACCGGCTTAAGCTTTGTTTCATTAATTGATGGAATCGCAGGCTGTATTAGCTTATTAGTCTTGGTTTTCATATTTCAGCTCCTATTAATAAATATGCACAATGAACTATTGATTATTATACAATAAGCAGAATGTGAAAACAATGGACAGAATACGATTATAAATTACATTACTGTTATGTACTTAATTACCGGATCCCAGATGATTATTCTGAAGCGCATAATCCAATTCATTTTTCAGCTGTTCCTTTATGCTTGGTATTCATAGAATGAATAGTGCATTTATGGTGCATTTTATTTGCCTTGTAATATTGAGCAAAATTACATAAATAATAAATTTATATTTTTTGTAATGAAACATTGGACAAAACGTGGAGTTATTGATATAATTATGGCTATGAATGCACAATCGATGCACGATAAATGCATAATTAATTAAACTTAAAGTGAAAACGGAGGTATAAATATGATAATAGGTGGAAATTTACCAAATATGCCATGGCAGGAGCGCCCGGAAGGCTGCAGGGATGTTGTATGGCGTTACAGCAATAACCCGATTATTGGGCGTCATCAGATTCCAAGTGCAAACAGTATCTTTAACAGTGCTGTAATTGCGAAGGATGGAGCTTTTGTCGGAATATTCAGAAGCGATGATAAAGCAATGCAGCAGCGTCTTTTCTTGGGAAAGAGTGAGAATGGTATTGATTGGGATATCGAGCAGGATCCCATGCCTTTATATAACCAGAAGGATGAGTGTGTCGGTGTTGCTAGCGGCTATGATCCGAGAGTATGTCTAATGGACGACCGCTATGTTGTTACCTGGTGCAATAACTACCATGGCCCGACCATTGGTGTAGCATATTCCTACGATTTTAAGAAATTCTATCAGATGGAGAATGCTTTCTTACCGTTTAACCGCAACGGCGTTATGTTCCCGAGAAAAATTAACGGCAAATATATGATGTTCTCCCGTCCGAGTGACAATGGTCACACTCCTTTCGGGGATATGTATCTTAGCCAGAGCTATGATTTAGAGCATTGGGGTTATCACCGTTTTGTTATGGAGGCTAAGGGCTGGGCTTGGACTAAAGTCGGTGCAGGTCCTATTCCGATTGAAACAGAGGAAGGTTGGCTGCTGATTTTTCATGGTGTCGGAACAACCTGCAACGGTATGATTTATTCCATGGGTGCTGCACTTCTCGATATTGATGAGCCTTGGAAGGTAAAATACAGATGTAAGCCATTCATTTTCCATCCGGAAGAGCTCTATGAATGTGTGGGTGACGTTCCGAATGTTACCTTCCCGTGTGCGACGCTGCAGGATGCTGCTACCGGAAGAATTGTAATTTATTACGGTGCTGCTGATACTGTAGTGGCGATGGCATTTACCCAGGTAGATGAATTAATTACATATATTAAGGATAACGCTCTGTAAGAGAAGAATCAGGCCTTCTGCATACGAACAGCTCTGCTGTATCGTTTGCAAGAGGCTCTTTTCATGTCTAGGAAAGAAGTCTTAAAAATCCCAAAAATATTGATTTGATGCGCTTTTTAGATAATTTTTCATTAAAAATATTGTCGAAATAGGAACAAGAAAATCGGAAGTTTCTTGACACGGATGGTGTGATATCTTATCATTGAATTATATGTTTTATTAATAAAAGGAGATTTTAAATGAGGTTAGTATCGTTATCAATGATCAAACCGGATATGATGTTGGCGAAATCGATTTATTATGAGGACTGTTTAATTCTTAAAGAAGGCGTGTCAGACCTGCAGAGATTTATGAGTAGTCTGAAAAGACTGGGAATTGATTATATTTATGTAGAAGATTCCAAAAGTGAAGGTATTGAAATACCGGATGCTATTTCAGAAGAAACCAGAGTTAGCTGTAAGAAGATACTGCGTCAGACGATTGATGATTTTGAAAATAAAACAATTATAGACCTGACAGAGATGTCCACTACAATCAATAGCATTATTGATGAGATACTGGCGAATCCCGATATTCAGATAAGCCTTAATGATATCAGTTCTGCTGACGAATACACCTTCGCCCATTCCGTCAGTACCACGGTATATTCCCTGCTGATGGCTAATCAATTGGGATACAGCAGAGCCATGATGGAAAAACTAGCCGCCGGCACCATGCTGCATGATATGGGTAAAATTCTTCTGGATAAGAAAATCCTGAATAAAGAAGGACAGTTAACATCTGAGGAATTCGATCATGTCAAGCTTCATACGACTTTAGGCTATGAAGCATTGAAAAAATGTGTTAATCTTACAGAATTATCAAGAATTATTGCCTTACAGCATCATGAGCGTATGGATGGAACCGGATATCCGAGTGGCTGCCCGGCAGGGGAACTGCATGAATTTACACGAATAGTAGCAATTGCCGATGTTTATGATGCATTGGTTTCTGACCGCTGCTACCGAAGAAAATGGAGTTCGAACAATGCCGTTAATTATCTGGTAGAACATGCTGATACACAGTTTGATCTGAAGCTGGTATCTGTATTAATCAAGCAAATCGCCATATATCCGAACGGTTCCCTGATAAGGCTGTCGAACAATGAAATCGCAATCATTAAGGAACAGAATAAGAACTTCCCCCTTAGGCCGATCGTGCGTGTAATTAAAGATGAGAATGGAAATGATATAGAGCCTTATGAAATAGATATGATGAAAGTGTTATCGATTACTATTATTGAATCTGAGTTAGAAATGAATAACTCCCTGTCTTAGCAGACAGGGAGTTATTCATTTCTAGCTCTTATGTTGATTTATGAAGTTAATTGTATTAATTCCTTGCAGTCTTTAAACGGATCTTTGCATTAGCCGGTACGCTGATGACACTCTGTAAGGGTGCCCAGACAAATGCAGCAATAATGAAATCAATCGTGCTGTGGATGATGGTTCCTACACCAACCAGGCCGATTACTACCACTAAATAATTGGCAGTGGACTGACCCTTAAAATAGAAGATTGTTGAAACAATAACTTCTGCAACTGCATGCAATATGGAAATAAATAATACAAAAGGAATTGCAGTTTTTAAGGAGAGCAGGATATTACCGTTCTTCTTCAGAATATATGCACCTACAAGGGCAAAAATAAGATGAGTCAAAGCACGGAAAACTACTACGATCGGAAAGATACCGGCCATTAAGAAGCCGAATGCCGTTACCAATGCGACGAATACTGCAGTAATCGGTGAGATAAACATTGCGATAAAGATCGGTACATGGCTGGCGAGTGTGAATGAAGCAGGTTCAATAATGATTTTTGCCGGTGAATACATAGGAATGATGATTGCGATTGAACTCAGCAGAGCAGCAATGACCATGTTTTTCACTTTGTTTGTTTGACTTGTCATAGTGTCATATTTCCTTCCCTATTTTACTAAGATTTTATTAGACATGATAGCTGTCTTGTCAATTGTAATTATATCTGACTATACATGGATAGTCAACTAACATAATGTGCAAACATTTCAACGGGGACAGGGAAAATATTAATCATTTTGATGGTTTTACATAAGTGAAAAAGAGCTATTGCTAAACTAACTGTTAAGTCAGCCTTGCAACAGCTCTCAGATTATAGATAATTAGCACCGGGCATATACATATTATTCAAAAGGGAAGGTGAAGGGCAGGTCGTATTTATCGCGGATTGTGATGAATTCCTTCTGAACAGCATCACCGATTGGCACACCCTTATCTTTACGCTCTAGCCAACATAAATATTCCTTCTCTCCGGCAGTGTAGATTCGTTCCTCCCCGGGAGCCAATTTGGAAGCTCTTAAATCGCGAAGAATATCTCCGGTGGTTTTCTTAAAGCTGTCTAGGCCAAGGAAGGCTTCCGGATCGATAGCAAGAAAGAAATGGCCGAGGTGATATGGTGTTTTCTCACCGTGATCGCCGATACCATTTAACAGCTTAAGATAGTTACCTGCCTGTAAAGCGGCAGAAAGAATTTCTACTACCGTTGCATAGCCATAACCTTTATAGCCGGCAAGCTCTTCGCCGATACCACCGAGAGGTGCCAAAGCGGCAGTTCCTTTTGTAAGGTCTGTCAGGATCTGTTTGCTGTCCGTCATTGCAGCCCCATCCTGCCCGATTACCATACCTTTTGGAGTATCTTTTCCGGTGCGGGCGTAATATTCAATTTTACCTCTTTGAGTGATGCTGGTTGCGCAATCAAGTACAAAGGGAAATTCCTCATCCGTAGGCATACCGACGGTAAGGGGGTTGGTACCCAGCATATTCTCAACACCGAAGGTAGGAGCAATGGAAGGGCGGGCATTGGTTCCCGTAATACCGATCATCCCCTGTTTCGTGGCCATTGTGGCATAATATCCGGCAATTCCGTAATGGGTGGAGTTGCGTGCGGCCACCATACCCATTCCATCATGGCCGTCTATAACAGCAGTGGTGGGAGTCTCTCTTACAACCTCAAATTCGGTTACGGGCTTTTGGATACCCTCCTCAATCCGGTCGATATAAATTGCTTTAAAACGGTTACTACCATGACTCTCGATACCTCTGCGGTCACTTTCCATCAGTACATCCGAACAGATCACTGCATCTTCCTGAGGAACACCTACCTTTTCGAAGGTGGCAGTCATAAAAGCACCAATCAGTTCCCAGGAAATATATGGCCTCGTTTCCATAAATCATACCTCCTAACTTAATCAGTTTTTTGGTGGAGCATTATTCCAATTTCATTATAACTCAGGAAACGACTGTTAAGCAATATCCCGTATCATAGATATGTTAATGCATTCCTCTTTATTCAAAGGCTAACACATATTCCTATGATTCTACGGAAAGTACCTGTCAGTCTGCAGGAGTCTGCGTGCGTTCTTAAGAAATGCATCAGCAGATGTCCCAGTGTCTACAGGTATTTTCCGTTTTTAAGAATATGCCAGTTAAGAATGAAAGGATAACTTTATTTGATATGTATTAATTTACCCTGCCATCCTTACGGTTGGCATCAATTTTCACTGTTTCAATATGAAATCGGATAAAAGAAACGGCAATCAGAAGGATGATAAAGCCAATCAAATTCAATATTTGCTGCGCATAGATTTTCTGCCCGAATAACTCTAGGGGTAAGGATTGAAAATAGCTTAACAGTTTACCGCCAAGGATGGATACCAGGAAGCCGAATACTCCGGACAGGGAGGAGGTAATCGTAAGCCAAGTCATTCTTTTCTCACTCCGGAAAAAGTCCAGCTGTATCCCAAATAGTCCGATACCGACAAATGACCAGGCAGTTGATGCGAAAAAGGAAGCAACAATCAGCATGGGATAAGCATTAAAAGGCATCGTGAAGGTAGTAGAAAGAAAGTTCAAACCCAGTGCAAGCATACTATAGCGGAGCAGCTTTCCCATACCATATCGGTCAGCAGCGCGGCCGAGCTTCGGCGTAATATAAATTCGGTATAGATTAAAGATGAAACCGACCAGCATGATGAAGGTATAAGGTAAATGCAGGTCATTAATCTGAAAGCTTGCATTGAACGGAAGGCAGATATAAAAGGCTAAGGTATATAAGCATTGTATGATAAATACCTTTCTGAATTTCTGATCGCGGAAGGCTTCCACAAGCTCTGAAGGAATACTCTGTGACTTTTCTGCGACTTCATGTTCCTTGGCTCTTCTTGCAAGACGACCGTGCATTTCCTTGCCGTCTTCATTTACATAAGATAATTTGGGTTCCTTCATCATGGAAAGGGCAATCGTATTCATCAGGGTTAGAAGGAAAATGATAGCGCCGATTATGATAAAGCCAGTCAGAATATTCGATTTCTTGAAGTAATCCAGAATCATACCGCAGACCAGCATCATACTGGAGACTACAAAGACCGCTACGGAGTCCTTGATGGAGAAATATTTACCCCGCAGCCGGCTGGGAACAAGACTGGCAATCCAATCCTGCGAAGCCGGTGTTCCAATCTGGACAAAGATTTGGCCGATAAAATACAATAGTATGATAAAAACTTCTTTAGCCAGATTGCTGACACCGAACAGCGGAACAAGGTAAAGGAAAGCAAATAGGGAACGCTGCAGTGCAGTAATGCATACTAAAAATTTATATTTTTTAATTCGTTTAAAGAAATTAATCAAAAACAACTGTGACAATGCAGCCAGACTGACCAGAGAGGTAATGATACCGATGTTCGCATCTGAAACTCCACTGTGGGACATCAGGGTTGCTAAAAAAGTACCACCAGCAAGCTGTCCGATCGTCTGAGCAGCAGTATCTGCAGCTGTATAATCAATACGGCTCTTCTTCATGTCCTCTTTTGACTCGGGTAAAGCCATAAAATAAATTCTTCTGAGTTGCCCCATCATATATCTGTGAATATCCATCAAGTTGTTGAGCATATAAAGAATCCCTCCATAAAATTAAGGACGTGAATGATATATTAATCCTATAAATATTATAAGAGATACTTATACTTAACTCAATGTGTTATCATATAATTATTCGATTTTCTCTTGCTGAATTCGGTAAACCGTCCATTCATCCATGGGCTTGGCGCCTAAGGATTTGTAGAAGCGGATGGAAGATTCATTCCAGTCCAGACAAGACCATTCCAACCTGCCGTATTTTCTTTCCTCAACAAGCCTGGATAAATAGGAAAGTATTGCTTTGCCAAAACCCTTTCCCCGCATCTCCGGCTTGACAAAGAGATCCTCGAGATAAATCCCCGGTCTTCCAAGAAAGGTAGAAAAATTGTGGAAGAATAGGGCGAATCCAACGGGTGCCTGTTGATAATCTGCGATGATTACTTCTGCTTTTTTCTGATGGAAGATATACTCCATCAGAAGTTCTTCCGTAGCTGTTACCTGGTGGGATAAATTCTCGTATTCGGCCAGATCATTGATGAACTCCAGTATGAGCGGAACATCCTTTGGTTCAGCGTTTCTGATCGTAAAGCCTTCAATTGTTACTTCTGGTATCATATTCGTCTTTCTCCTGTGGTGATTAATGTTATTGGGAATGCTTTCGCTAATTATAACATCCCTTTTCCTGGTATGTATAGGAGAAAATACCTTGCATTATCGGATGACATCGCTTGTGTGGGAAAAGAGGTTGTTATATACTTAGGAGGACAATAAGATTTGGGAGTCAAAAGTCTGATTAGGCTATAGAGATGAATACTTGATTAATGAAAGCTGCATTATGGCTTTCATTAATACTTGATAAATGAAAGCTGTATTATAGCTTTCATTTATATTAATTGCCCACATATTCATTCATAAGGTATCACGAAGACTTTTGACTCCCTAATCACAATATGAAATTACTTATTAAATTATTTAGAAAGAGGAATTATATGCTGGTTCATAATCCGAATTTTATTATTATGCAGATTGCCGATTCCGGGCAGTGTTTTCGCATGAACCGTATGGAAGATAAAGAGGGTCAGTTAAGATACAGCCTGGTTGCTTACGGCAGATATCTTGAACTTTTACAGACAAATGATGAAACAGTGGAGCTAAGCTGCTCGGAAGACGAATATCATCAGATCTGGGAGGAGTATTTCGATCTGAGCTATGATTATAGCCGGATTATACATAACCTTGAGCAGGGAAATGATGAATTTTTGAAGGCAGCAGGGAACTTTGGCAGAGGAATCCGTATCGTAAAGCAGGAGCCCTTTGAAGCAGCTATTAGCTTTATCATTTCCCAGAATAAGAATATTCCTGCCATCAAAAACTGTATCGAGGCAATCTGCCGGCATTACGGTGAGCTTAAGATAAATGAGGAATGCGGCAGGGAATATTGGACCTTTCCCTCTCCCGAAGCTCTGGCGCAGGCAGGTAAGGAGGAGCTGCGGGCTCTGAAAACCGGATACCGTGATGAATATATTATCAGGGCTTCCCAGGCAGTAACAGCAGGTGATCTTCTTCTGGAGGAACTTAAGAAATGCAGTTATGAGGAAGCGGTCAAAGCACTGAAATCGGTGCACGGAATTGGAGAAAAGGTTGCCAATTGCATCGCATTGTATGGTCTGCATCACATCGAAGGCTTTCCTGTTGATGTATGGATTTTAGGGGTATTTAAGGAAATCTACCAGAATAAGTTTGATAAGGAGCAATATACCGGTTATGCCGGCATAATCCAGCAGTATATGTTCTATTACATGAGGCACCTGAAAGGTGTGAATTAAATAATTTTGAAAAAAATATATTTATTAACGGAATTAAATTCTTGTTTTCCCACAAAGGAATACTTTTATCAAATGTGAAAAAAGTATATAGAAGATTGACTTAGGAAAAAATAATTCAGAGATACTTTATTAAATTATCTCGAATTGTTTTGAAAGGTGGGAAATTAAGTATGGATAAATCACAGGATTGCAAGAACTTAAAAAAAGAACGCAGAGTTGATCATCTGGTTAACCTGGTAGAAAAACAGACACGTACGGAACGTCATCTTGAGGAGCATTCTGATATTTCTTCCTCTCCTGAGAATATTGAACATGCAAAAAAGGTAAATGAGGATCGTCAGTGTGAAATTGAAAACCTGAAAAACATCCTATCTCATGGCGAAAATTATACGAACGATACAAAGGAAAATACGGAAAAGAGGTTGCTCTATACAGAAGGGTATCTGAATCACAATGCAGAGCATATGGATGACAAATCCTTTAAAAATGCAAAAATAAAGCAGGAGCATCGGAAAGAACAGCTGGATCAGATGAAGTAATCGGATAATCATTTATTAATGTGGGAGCCATAGTCTTTGATTTCTTTGCAAAGAAGCTTATCAGGGACCGGGCTCCCACTTTCTACATATATTATGATGTCAGTCTTTTTATGGTGTCAGTCTTTTTAAATCTCTTGGAAACAAGGCAGCGTATCTGACATTATTCTGTTCCAATAATCTGCTTGTAAAACGTTCTAAGCCAAGTCCCAGGCCGCCATGAGGCGGAATACCGTATTTGTGCAGCATTAGGTAGCTTCCAAAGGCTTGGGGATTCATGCCGCGGGTGAGCATTTTCTTAATCTGTTCTTCGTAATTATGGATGCGCTGCCCTCCGGTAGTTATCTCAAGTCCGCGAAAGAGTAAGTCAAAGCTGTAAGTGACCTCAGGATTATCTTTATCCTCCATCGCATAAAAGGGACGTTTTTTGGTTGGGTAATGGGTTACGAATACAAAATCACTGCCGGTTTCCTTCTTGATTAGCTCATAAAGAAGCTTTTCCTCCTCTGGTTCAAAATCCTCCATATCCTTGATTTCACGTTTGCAGCGATCGGATATCAGCTGCTTCGCTTCGTGAAACCGGATTGCTGGAATACTTGTAATATCCGGAACCTTAACCTGCAGAAGCGCCAGCTCCTGTGCATATTCCCTCCTAAGAAAATCAATGGTGTATTGAAGCATTCTGGTCTCCATCTGCATCAATTCATGAAAGCTTTCCAGATAACCCATCTCCAGATCCACACTGATATACTCGTTCAGATGCCTTGAGGTATCATGCTTTTCCGCCCGGTATACCGGAGCTATCTCGAATACTCTTTCATACACACCAACCATCATCTGCTTATAGAACTGAGGACTCTGGGCGAGGTAAGCCTCCCTGCCGAAATAGTCCAGGCGGAAGATATTAGCACCGCCCTCGGCACCTGCATAAACAATCTTGGGAGAATGAATTTCCGTAAACTGCCGGGAGGTCAGAAAATCGCGGAATCCCCGACAAATCCCCTCCTGCAGCTTAAAGATAGCACGTTCCTTTTCATTACGTAGAGTGATTGGGCGGTAGTCAAGCAGCGTATCCAGCGAAGCTTCCACCACCTTGTTATTAATTACAATAGGCAGTTCTTCTGCAGGAGAAGAAAGAAATTCAACCTGTTTCATCCTTAGCTCGAATCCGGTTTTTGAACGTTCCTCAGCAACTACATCACCGGTCAAGATAACACAAGCTTCTTCTTTCAGAAGTTCTAATGGGAATTCGGAAAACTCTTCGCTATAGATGCATTGAATCATACTTCTTCTGGTTCTTAAGATAACGAATGCAAAACCGCTCATATTTCTGATTTTATAAATGGAACCCCGAAGTGTTACGGTTTTACCGATATGATTCCTTAATTCCTCGGGTTCCGTATAGTTGATATTAATATTACCGTTTATACTTAACATAAGATTGCTCCCTTCTGATGATCGAATACTTATTGTAGGAGCGTAAAATCCATTCCGACATAATCTGTATGTCTCAAAGTATCACAACCTTTCAGAATTTAAAGTATAAAAAAACCACATGGGTAGTTTATTCGTGTAAGAAAATCCTACCAATGTGGTTTTATTCATGACAAGTGAATTGGTCTGTCAATTCATCTTATATAAGGGTCCACATAGGCACAAGTCGAAAAGCACCTGCACCTATGAATTCTACATAAAAATCATGTGATTTATCATAGCTGCAAGCGCTGACGATCGTCGTCCCTATTCAGATAACTGCATGTGAATGATGACATGTAATCAGCTCGCTTCCTTATTTTTGAATCAGATTAGCACATAAATGAGTTAAAGTCAACCGTCATCTTCTATTAATAACCTTCTTTACGGCGTTTGTTTCGAAGGGTATGACGTTTTTTCCCTGCTTCCCATTCAGCTCGTTCTGATTCGGTTTCTATGATTAATTGAGGAACCTCCGTCGGATTATCTGCTTTATCCAATGCTACCATGACCAGGTAAGCGCGGTTTACAACCTTGCGTATTCCGATAAGATCCTCTACATAGGTATCTACCCGGACTTCCATGGAGGTTTTACCGACATAGGTGATACGGCCGATCAATACGAGGGTATTATTAATGAAGGCACCTGCCTTGAATTGCAGATTATCGATTGCTGCAGTGGTTACGTTACAGCCGGAATGGCGTCTGGCAACGACAGCAGCAACAACATCAATCCATTCCACCAGCTGTCCGCCAAAAAGCCTATCGGAGCCGTTGATATGAGTGGGCATTAAAATCTGTACTTGCTCTGTTAATGAATCGGATACTCGTCTTGGTTCCATATAGAAATCCTTTCGAACTATATTTAAGATAACAGTAAAATTATGATTTTATATCTATATAATTTATCAAATTATATAAATGAATAGCCATTATGAGAGTATAAAAATAAGCTTATTCGACTAAAATGGCGTCCTTTTGGATAAGCTCTATTTTATACCTAATATATATGGATGGCAAGAAAAAGCATTCAAAAGAATTGAACTTTCGTTTTGACAAATACTTTTGAAACGATTATAATGGGGGCTAAGCTATGTGCTTTAGGTTTATGTTGCTTATTTAAATAAATAAATTTTAACGGAGGATATCAAAATGGCATTAGTATCAGCAAATGAAATGCTTACAAAGGCAAAACAAGGCAAATATGCAGTAGGTCAGTTCAATATTAATAACTTAGAATGGACAAAAGCTATTTTATTAGCGGCAGAAGAGTTGAAATCACCGGTTATTCTTGGAGTTTCCGAAGGTGCCGGTAAATATATGTGCGGTTATAAAACTGTTGTAGGTATGGTTAATGGAATGTTAGAGGAATTAAAGATTACTGTACCTGTTGCACTTCACTTAGACCATGGCAGCTATGAAGGTGCAAAGGCTTGTATCGAAGCAGGCTTTTCTTCCGTTATGTTTGACGGATCTCACTATCCGATTGCTGAAAATATTGCGAAAACCAAAGAATTAGTTGGTATCTGTGAGAGCAAAGGTCTTTCTATCGAAGCTGAGGTTGGTTCTATCGGCGGAGAAGAAGACGGAGTGGTTGGTGCAGGTGAATGCGCTGATCCTGACGAGTGTAAAATGATTGCTGATCTTGGAGTTACCATGCTGGCAGCAGGTATCGGCAATATTCATGGTAAATATCCTGAAAACTGGGCAGGCCTCAGCTTTGAGACACTTGCTGCTGTTCAGCAGAAAACAGGTACCATGCCTTTAGTACTTCATGGCGGTACCGGTATTCCGGAAGATATGATTAAGAAGGCAATTTCTCTTGGTGTTGCTAAAATCAATGTTAACACAGAGTGCCAGTTATCTTTCCAGGAAGCAACCCGTAAATACATCGAAGAAGGAAAAGACTTAAAGGGTAAAGGCTTTGACCCTCGCAAGCTGTTAGCTCCCGGCTTTGAAGCAATTAAGGCAACAGTAAAAGGGAAAATGGAATTATTCGGATCTGTTGGACAGGCATAATAAGATTTTGTCAGAGTTGATCCTGCCTATCATAGAGCAGTAAAAGTAGCATAAACATTATCCTTGATTTCTATAATCATAAGTTGAAAAGCAGCCCAGAGTGATAAGCTCCCCTTGTAGACAGTTTAAATAATAAAACTGTTTATTACAAGGAGGAGCAGATCATGCTGGGCTGTTTTCTGATTAAGCAACTGGAATGTAAGGCAAGTCATACTTTGATTACAATAGAAAGCATTCCTTAAAGAAACTGAACATGGAAATAATAGGTCATCTATACTTTTATTTCAATAAATGTATAAAATTATAAATAATTTAATAAAATAGCTTATCTAACGTATTTTTTATGGTATAATGAATGTGTTTAGAAAAATTTGTAACTAAGCATAAAATATTTAACAAACGGAAAGGATGGATTATAATGGCTTTAGTGACAACCCAAGAAATGTTTCAAAAAGCATATGCCGGAGGCTATGCAATAGGTGCTTTTAACGTAAACAACATGGAGATCGTTCAGGGCATTACAGAAGCAGCAAAAGAAGAGAATGCACCGGTTATTTTACAGGTATCGGCCGGAGCAAGAAAGTATGCCAAACATGCTTATCTTACGAAACTGGTTGAGGCAGCTTTAATCGATACGGACCTTCCGATTGCTCTTCACCTGGATCATGGCGAAGACTTTGAGATTTGTAAATCATGTATCGATGGTGGTTTCACCTCCGTTATGATCGACGGTTCCAAGCATAGCTTTGAGGATAATATCGTATTAACCAAGAAGGTTGTTGAATATGCTCACGCTCATGGTGTAGTGGTTGAAGGTGAGTTAGGTAAGTTAGCAGGTATTGAGGATAATGTAAATGTATCTGCAGCAGATGCTTCCTACACCAGACCGGAAGAAGTTGAAGAATTCGTAACCCGTACCGGTGTTGACTCCCTGGCAATCGCTATTGGTACAAGCCATGGGGCATTCAAATTCAAACCGGGCCAGAAGCCTCAGCTTCGTTTTGACATTCTGGAAGAAGTTGAAAAGAGACTTCCTAATTTCCCGATTGTATTACATGGTGCTTCTTCTGTTTCTAAGGAATATGTAGATATTATCAATAAATATGGCGGCAAGATGGACGATGCTATTGGTATTCCGGAAGAAATGTTAAGAAAAGCAGCCAGCATGGCTGTCTGTAAGATTAATATCGACTCAGACTTAAGACTTGCATTCACTGCAGGTGTCAGAGAATATTTCGCTAATAATCCGAGCCATTTCGATCCAAGGCAATACCTCACGCCTGCAAGAAACAATATCAAAGCAGTTGTTAAACATAAGCTTGTTAACGTTCTTGGCTGCTCAGGTGCCGCTAAGCTGTAAATAATAAATAATATTATGTAACGTTCAGTTGTAATTAATATTAAGTGCTTGTTAAAACAATGATAATATTGAAATGCTTCATCAATTCAAAGATTAAATCGCATGAAAACCATTAGCTATTGATCATTACTATAAAATAAAACGGTTAGCTACTGATTATTACAATATTTTCAGGCTATTTAAATCTAATAAGCTAAATAAAGATTTGATTGGATTAATTTCAAGTAAATACAAAAATAAGGATTACCATAAACGGTAGTCCTTATTTTTGCGAGTGTAAGTTAGATTCATGATTTATTTCTATCCACTAATTTTAATGTATATGACTATATACAAAGCTCAGATAATCCCTATCTTGATTCCTTTATTACAAGCAAAGGTGGCTTTATTCATCTCCATACCAGAATTCACTTTGGTGATTTCTAAGGATTGTATATAATCATTTTAATGTATATTTTATTTTTATATATTGATTATAAACCGATTGAATCTAGAATAAGGAACACTGAGAAATCAAATCATCTTCGCGGATTGCCTCCATCAATTCTGCCGGATGGAGGGGCTGACTATAAATAAAGCCCTGGACAATATCGCAGTGCTGAGTCCTTAGAAGCGTCAGCTGATCCTCCTGTTCAACACCTTCTGCTACAACCTTGATATCCAGACTGTGAGCCAGCTGGATAATGGATTCTGCGATGCAGGAATCCTTGTTGCTGTTACAGATATTATCAATGAAGGATTTATCGATTTTTAAGGTATCAATCGGCATCTTTGTCAGGTAATTCAAGGAAGAATAGCCGGTACCGAAATCATCCAGTGATACTTTTACACCAAGATCCTGAAGATTATTTAATAGCTTTGTGGCATCCATCAGGGAGGATACCAGGGTACTCTCCGTAATTTCTAATTCCAGATACTGCGGAGGAAGCTGTGTTTCTTCCAGAATTTCCGACAATAATGGTACAAAACCGGGGCGGTTAATCTGGACGGAGGAAATATTAACGGATACAGGCCTCGGAGTAATTCCGAGATCTATAATATTCTTATTAAAAATACAGGATTCCCGGATCAGCCAGGAGCTCAGCTCGATGATCAAGCCGCTTTCCTCGGCAATTGGAATAAACTCTGCAGGAGAGATATGGCCAAGCTTTTCACTGCGAATTCTCATTAAGGCTTCAAAGCCGATGATATTATTCGATTCTAACTCCATCAGAGGCTGATATTGGATAAATATTTCATTATTCTCAATTGCATTACGTAAAACCTCGATAATCAGAGTATTCCGGTTCAGTTCTTCCTCCATCTTTGTGTCAAACAGAGTAAACTTTTTCTTACCGGTATCCTTGGACTTATACATAGCGATGTCGGCATTCTTAATCAGCGCATTCGGTGAAAGACCATTTTCCGGATAGATCGAAATACCGATACTCATAGACACATAAACTATTTCACCGTTTAGGTCCAGAGGATTTTTAAAGGTATCAATAATATTGGAAGCAAATTCTACCGCACTTTCTTTGGAAGTGATATTCTCTTTGAATAATAGAAATTCATCTCCGCCGGCTCGCGCAAGCATTCCTTCCATTCCCAGGATGGAGGATAGAAGATCTGCTGTTTTCACAAGTAAGGTATCCCCGTACTCATGTCCCAGGGTATCATTAACAGTTTTAAAATTATCCAGGTCAACAAAATAAACAGCGTGCATCTTGTTCTCCAAAGGGGAGGACACTAGCACGGCATTCACATAATCCAGGAATGCCAGCTTATTCGGTAGATTGGTAAGGGTATCATGATATGCCAGGAACTCTATATGGTCATAATTGGAACGAAGCTGTTCTTCATTGGATAAAAGCTCCTCATGCATCGACTCCAGATCTTCATAGTTAGTTTTGATGATATGAAGCATCTTATTAAAATTCTTCGATAATTCACCAAGCTCATTGTTGCTTTTGATGTTGGACTGAACGGTCAGATTACCGTCGGAAGCTGTCCGCATGACATCTCTCAGCGCAATAATAGGAGTTGAAAATTTCTTCGCCAGTATATTGGCAAAATTAAGAATGATAAAAAATAGCAACAGGCAGACAAAGGTTAATAAAATCAGAAGGAAATTAGTAATAGATTTAATTTCCGAAGCATCCTGTTTCACCAGAAGTACCCAGTTTAGCTCGGGCAGGATGCTGTACCCGTATACCTGGTTAGTATTTTCAAAGGAATATACAAAGGAACCATCTTGATCAATCATTCCCTTGTTATAATTATTAACGAGCTGAGATAATTTCTCAGAATTTATGGTGGTTCCGATCAAATCCATGCTTGGGTGGTAAATAATCCTGCCATCGTTATTCAGCAGGATACCAAAGCCGGTGTCACCAATTATAATAGAGCTAAGATAATCATTAAAATAGGAGGTTCCGATGGTACTAACCACATAGCCGAGCACGTCCCCGTTTACGGGATCGAGTACCGGAGAGCCGATATCCAGTGTGTAAATAGTTTTTTCATCTGTTATCAAAGGCTTTAATCCGTTTACGCCAACAGCTACTGATTTGGTTGCTAAGATATAATTTAAGGTCAGATCAGAGCTTGAGGTACCTCCAATCAATACCGGATCTGAGCTTGCAATGACTTTATTCGCCGCATTATATAAGGTAATACGTATGCAGTTATCGTAGCTGGCTGTTCTTTTTTTGAGCAGCGTAATAGCAGAAACGGGATTTGCCTGGCCCGTCTCATTGCTTTTCTGAACAGCTTCAAGCAATACATCCTGGATGGATAATAAAGAAACTTCAGCTCGCTGTGTTTCAATCATCGCATCCAATCCGCTGACACTGCTTATGGCTGTCCGCTTAAGACTTTCTGTATTTACTTCTATCAGCTTGTTTGTAAGAAATCCGTGAGCAATCACTGAAACCAGGATCAATGGTAACATGGATGAAGTGATTAGCAATATGTATATGGATTTTTTAATTGACATTAGTAAACCTCCGCTATCCGTTGCGCTATGCATTTCGATAACAATAGACACTATTATTCTAACAATATTGTCATAATTATGCAATCAGATAATAATAATATGCTATTTCGCGAAAAAACCCCAGCATAAAGTTGTATAAAATGCACAATGAAAACTCGTAAAATGTCGAAAAATCAACGACTGCAGAGCAAAAAGCAACTGGGAATATTCCGGCAATCAGATAACTACTACATTGTTAATGGATTTTTTGCTGTTTTCTGCGGAAGGAAGAAAGATGAATTATTTATAAAATCAGGAGATTTTAGTTGAAAAGATAGGGGTTTAAGGGTATACTTTAAATGTTATAGACTGGGCAAAATGATTATATATAGCAGAGATTTCCTATATTAATCATGAAAGAAGCTCATACTTAGAAAGCAGGAACTAGAACGAATGTACAAAATTATAGCTCAAGATGGCAGGGCAAAGAGCAGTGAATTTGATACTGTCCATGGAATTATACAGACACCGGTATTTATGAATGTAGGTACGGCAGCAGCAATTAAGGGAGCTGTTTCAACGGCAGATCTTCAGGAGATTGGCACACAGGTCGAGCTATCCAATACCTACCATCTACATGTAAGACCGGGTGATAAGATAGTGAAGCAGCTTGGCGGCCTCCATAAATTCATGGTTTGGGACAAGCCAATCTTAACGGATTCCGGTGGTTTTCAGGTGTTTTCGCTGTCAGGCCTTCGTAAGATAAAGGAAGAGGGAGTATATTTCAACTCCCATGTTGACGGACGTAAGATATTCATGGGACCAGAAGAAAGTATGCAGATTCAGTCGAATCTGGCTTCTACCATTGCCATGGCTTTTGATGAATGTCCGCCGCATCCGGCTACCAGGGAATACATGCAAAACTCTGTAGATCGTACGACAAGATGGCTGGAACGCTGCAAGCAGGAAATGGACAAGTTGAACAGTCTGGAGGATACGATCAATAAGAAGCAGATGTTATTTGGCATTAACCAGGGAGGAACCTTTGAGGATATCCGTATTGAACATGCGAAAAGAATATCTGAGATGAACCTGGACGGTTATGCCCTCGGAGGTCTCGCTGTGGGAGAAAGTCATGAGGAAATGTATCGGATTATTGAGGAGACAGTTCCTTACCTACCGTTAGAAAAGCCTGTATATCTGATGGGTGTGGGGACGCCGGCGAATATTTTAGAGGCTGTGGACCGTGGTGTAGATTTCTTCGACTGTGTATATCCTACCCGTAACGGAAGACACGGACATGCTTATACGAATAACGGCAAGATGAATCTGATGAATGCAAAATATGAACTGGATGACCGCCCGATCGAAGAAAACTGCGGCTGTCCCGCTTGTCAGCATTACAGCCGCGCCTATATCAGGCATTTGCTTAAGGCGAAGGAAATGCTGGGTATGCGGCTTCTGGTACTTCATAACCTTTATTTCTATAATCATATGATGGAGGAAATCAGGGCAGCAATCAGAGAAGGACGTTATAAGGATTATAAAAAACAAAAGTTAGAAGGATTTGTTAGGAGCGAAGATTAGAAGCGAATAACATTGAATTATAGAAAACATACATTTAAGGAGGTATATTATTATGAATAATCTTGTATTATTAACCAGCTCAACCGCATCAACCGGGTCTTCTTCAGGCTCATGGCTTATATTAATCGGCCAGATCGCTGTTCTTGGTCTGTTGCTGTATTTCATGTTAATCCGTCCACAGAAGAAACAGCAGAAGCAGCTGCAGTCAATGCTTTCCACTCTGGCTGCCGGTGACAGTGTATTAACTTCAGGCGGCTTCTATGGTGTTGTTATTGATGTTATGGATGAGATCGTTATCGTAGAATTCGGTAACAATAAGAATTGCCGTATTCCGATGAAGAAGAGTGCAATTGCTGAACTTGAAAAACCTAACACAGAGAAGGCATAAGTTTGAATTATAACTATTAATTTTATGGCTGTCACCAGGGTGATATACGGGTTCCAGGCGGCAGCCTTTTTATGTTACGAATATTGGATGCTGGATTTATCATAAGAACATAGGATACTGGATTTATCATAAGGACATAGGATACTGGATTTATCATAAGGACATAGGATGCTGTATTTATCATAAGAACATAGGATGCTGATTTATCATAACACATATCAATCATCTGTCAGCATAGTATTAATCAGGACAAAGACAGCATAGTATTAATCCGACAAGACAAGGATTAATGTCCAATTATCTTAACTTCTTCCTCTTTATTATATAATTCATAAATGATTTCTTCTCGATTCCAGTCTGCATCAATCAGATCATCTATCGTGATACCATCCTTAAGTTCAGCTGGGATATCCTGCTGGTACTGGGTTACAGACCAGTTACCGGTTGTTGTTATATAGGAGTTTGATTCATATACCGTATTCTTAAGGTATTTGGCATATCCATCAGGTAGATAAATACGGTATGTAAAGGTATTCGTTTTCCTGCCGTAATCAATGAATTTGATATTGAAGTGTAAGGTCACGATCTCGTTACTGCTTTGAAGGGTGAATTGGGAGTCTTTGATGTCTACTGCACTTAGTCTATCTTGCCCCACCCAGTAATAAACAGTCTTTGCAAGGTCAAAAGACCATATAACTCCCCGTGGCAGAAGGAAAAATACCAATAGCAATACAAGGAATCTATTCTTGTTGGCAAATGGTTTAATGGCGGCTAATCCAATGGAGCCAAGTAGGAGGAATACGAGGGGGACTATATTCAGACAGGTAAAAACAGAATTAGAATTTCGGGCAGGTTTTATTAAATACTGAAGAAGTGTATAGTGTTGATGCGGGAATCTATAAAATAACAGACAGCCGGCAATGATCAGTCCGAAATGGATTATTATATTTTTTGCCTCTTTGCGTATCATATTGACTCCTATCGGTAGAATGCAATGTTGAACAGTGTTGTTATTTTGCGGCAGCTTCTATAAACCATGATCAACGATCTTAACTGTTTCCGATTGATTATATAATTCATAGGTAGTGTCTTCATACGACCATTCAGAGCTACAGGCCTGATCCAGAGCGTTATTGTCTTTCAGATACAGATCAAAGGTTTCTGTTATACCTGTTTTATTGCGGTTTCCGCTGGTCGTATAGAGTGTATCTGATTCCAACACATCGACGCCGGTGTATTTGCTGAGTGATTCCGGCAGATATATTCGGTATTGAAAGGAATTACCACTGCTGCTGTAATCAACGAAGGTGAGATGTACGGTCAACGTTAATTTATTATTTGCTCCAGCAAGACTCAGATTGCTGTCATCTAAATCTACTGCACTTAATTTATCCTCTTGAAACCAAAAAAAGAACGATCTTGTCATGTCTATCGACCAATTCATAAATGGAATTATTATAATCACAACAAGTAAGAACACTAAAAATTTGTTTCTTGCTTCGAATCTCTTTAAGTTGACAAAGCCGATGATACCAACGATAGATAGAGCCAAAACTACAAGACTGGATACGTAAAATACGCTGTTCCCATTTCGGATCGGCTTAATGAGAGCCTGAATGAAAGAATAGGAATCATGAGGTATTTTATAAGAAAGAAAAATCGTCAGATAAAGAATTCCGGAATATAATATGAAGCTTTTATGATCCTTGCTGTACCTAAGCACCCTCCAGGTCAATGTTACATGTCAGTTAAATTATCAACATAGTTATTATGGCTAAATTATCCTATTTGTAAACATTATACATTAGACCTATGGAAATAGCTACCATAATATAATTAATACTTGATTAAGATTGGTTCGGATGCCATAAGTCTACTCCACATAGTATTGATGAATATGTGTGTATTGTATATTAATGAAAGCCATAATACAGCTTTCATTAATCAAGTATTAATGAAAGCCATAATACAGCTTTCATTAATCAAGTATTAAT
>DATMUM010000178.1:0-2080 GCA_035564175.1 Mobilitalea sp. | reverse complement strand
GAGCTAATACCTGATTACTTTCCGCAAGCTGAAACACACCGTTCGCATCCGTTTTGGGAATCTGCGCTCTTAAATCATTCGCCTGTAGAGCTAGGCTTTTGGTTAGGGCATATAATTCATCAACAGAGGAGTTCTGGATTGTCAGATTGGAATAGTAACTGAAGGGATACCGGTAGTAGTTAAGTCCGCCAAACATGGTAAACAGGAACAATATCACGCTGGCGGTACAGAGTACATTTAAAATTCCGCGAAAAAAACGCTGCAATCTGCCTTCCTTTACCGCAATCATAAGTATGATAAACCTTATCAGTATGACCAACGCCGTTACAGGAAGAAGTATAACAAGTACTTCAGCCAGAGAAAACGGTAAGATTCCGGTAATCGTTGATAATATCTGCGAGATCCACTTGTATACGTGTAAAGCATAGATATCTTCTGCAAAAAAACTGCTGTTCTTTGCAAGGAAAATAAATAATATAGAGATTGGGATCAGCCCCAATAAGTATATGCGCTTTAACTTGAATATTGTCTTCATCCAGCAGTCCCCCATCAATGATGCTTCACCAATACTTATCCTTCTAAAATACTACCATGGAACGAATGATTACGCAACAATTTGTACAAAAAGAATGGCAGAAAAACATTACCAATTAGTATATTAATACAAATAATTTATAAATTTTATAATTTATTTATACCGTAAACATAGATAATTCAAAAAAGGCCATCTGCCTCTGATTCAAGTTACTCCGTATCCCGGTTACTAATCTTTGAGGCTGATGGCCTATTATCTTGCTATATTAGAACTTAGGAACAACTGCTCCCTTATATTTATCATTAATGAACTGCTTTACTTGATCGCTTTGTAATGCCTTAACTAAAGCCTGGATATCAGCTCCGTTCTCATTACCCGATTTAACTGCAATGATATTCGCATAGGAATCGGCTGCTTCGGAATCCGCTGCCTCTACTGCGATAGCGTCTGTTGAGACATTCATTCCTGCTTGAAGAGCATAGTTTCCGTTGATAACTGCCATATCCAAATCATTCATGGAACGAGGTATCTGTGCACCCTCCATCTCAACTATCTTAAGGTTTTTCGGATTGTCAAGAATGTCATTCACGGTAGCATTAAGGCCTGCCCCCTGCTTTAATGAAATTAATCCGTTTGTTTCAAGTAACAATAATGCTCTTGCTTCGTTCGTTGCATCGTTAGGTACTGCTATCTGTGCTCCGTCCTTTAACTCGTCAAAGGTTTTTGCCTTTCCAGGATAGATACCGAGCGGCTCATAATGGATTGCTGCAGCGGATACAAGGTCCGTCTTATTCTCCTTGTTGAACTGATCAAGGTAAGGTTTATGCTGGAAATAGTTCGCATCCAAATCTCCGCTTTGGAGAGCCATGTTTGGCTGTACATAATCATTATAAACCACGATCTTAAGCTTATAACCCTCTTTTTCAAGGATTGGCTTTACCTGCTCTAAAATCTCAGCATGAGGTGTTGAACTTGCACCAACTACGATGGTTTTATCACCAATCTTATTCTTTGATGACTGGCAGCCTGTTAACAATACCGAAAACAGGGTAAGTACGACTAAAACTGCGATTATTTTCTTCATTCTAATATCCTCCTGATATGTCTTATAATTAAGTTATTGCACGAAATATGAATTGTTTAATTATTTCTTTGAAAAAAGCGAATGAGTTAATTTTATCAATTCATATCTTATAATCAAGTGAAACAGTTTTCCATTTCAGCTTGTTATTCTTAATATTGGTTAACAATTACTTAGTTACATTCTTTTATCCGTATGCTTACTCAGTCTTGTACCAAACTCCTGGATCACCTGTACGATAATGACTAGAATAATTATGGTTACAAACATGATGTCGGTTTGATAACGGTAATAACCATAACGAATTGCGATATCCCCTAAGCCACCGCCGCCGACGAACCCGGCGAAAGTCGTATAGCCAAGTATTGTTGTTAATGCGATTGCACTTCCTATGATAAGGGAAGGTTTTGCTTCAGGTACCATGACTTTAAATATAATCTGTAATGGGGTTGCCCCCATAGATT
>DATMUM010000177.1:0-3679 GCA_035564175.1 Mobilitalea sp. | reverse complement strand
AATGAAAAATCCGTTGATATCCTTTAGCTGAGAGTTTTCCTTAATACTTATTGCATTCCCGGCAAATACCACTCCAATCCAAAGCAGTATAACAACACCCCATTTAACGGCAAAGGTTAAGTACTTACTTAACGTGAAAATCCGTTTATCTCCGGTAAAATAACCGATACTTCCATATACTGCACCTCCGATAAATACCGGTGTAATTCGTTCTGCCAGAAAGGTAATCAGCATTGATTGTGGGAAATACTCATTCATACCGCCTATCACAGTATTCGTATATATATAAGGGGCGTGATGGAGTGTGGTATATATCATCTCACTGATTTTATAGGGAATCGCCATCAATATCTTAGTCACGATAAATGAATCCTGGGTATATCGAAAGGATAGCCATCCTAGAATCATTCCGATTATAGTAAATACGATAATCCGGCTTCTTCCCCTGCTATACTTCGTCACCTTCAATTTAAGCTTCTGGTCCGATCCGGAATATATCTTTGACGGAATGTAAGGAAGTAAATCTTTCTCACTTTCCAGATACCCTTCGACCAGCGCACTGCATTCATCGCAGCTTTCAATATGTGCCTCTAATTCCTTGTCTTCTATATCATTTTTAAGTAAATTCAGTACCTTTTCTTTATATTCACACGACAAGATGATCACCTCTATTCTATCGTTTCTGATTGATATAGTTGCTTATACTTTTCTCTGGCCCGAAAGATACGGATCTTGACGGCAGATTCGGATAGTCCGGTTATTATGCCGATTTCCTTATATGACAGCTCCTCAAAATCCCTTAGCAGAAGAACCGTCCTGTATTCCTCTTTCAGTTGCAAAAGGACTGTTTTTATCAGTTTACTTTCCTCCTGTCTTATGATCCTTGCTTCAGGGCTGTTGCTGCCTTCGGAGGGAATCTGGTCGATATCTTCGCCATCTGCGAACTTTAGCTTTTTCTTTCTAATCCACGTAAGGAAGGTATTGCGTGCAATCGTGATACACCAGGCTCTCTCGTTACTATTATCCCGAAAGCTTTTCAGGTTCCGGTAGATTTTTAAAAAGGTTTCCTGGCATAAGTCTTCTGCATCTTCAACATCCTTCGACATGTAGTAAAGATAGCTGTAGATTGCATTCTTATTATTATCATAGATTTTATCGAATTCTTTTCCCATACAGCCCTCCTGTTACATTCCTTTTGTTAATTACTAAAATGATATCATTCTAATTGTATAAACAACGATTTCCATAAAAAGTTACACTAACAATAATAAATACTGAAAAAAGCCATAAAAGCAAAGTTTTAACTAGATTGCCAAAGTAACTTCCGGTCTACGCTGTTAAAAAGCTGACGTTACTTTGGCAAACCCTTTTACAGAAATTAGTTTGTCAAACTCTATTTTATGTTATGTTTATATTGCTATGTCCCGGTAAACAAGGAGGTACTAACATGGCTAATAATAAACATTTAACCCTTGATGACCGTGAAGTTATCGAATCTATGCTTAAGGATAAATCTTCTTTAAGGAGATTGGAGATTCTATTAAGAAAGACCCAACCACTATTTCAAAGGAAATACGTTCCCGTATGGTATTCCGTCGACTTGGAGGAATACACGTTAATTACAATGCTTGCAAGCTCAGATTTACCTGTACTAAAAAACATCTTTGCAAGACCTGCCACTCAGAACGTAAGTATAAGCTTTGTAAAAGCTGCTCTATGTGTAATTCTTTCTGTATGGATTTTCAAATGCACATATGTGCCCGATTGGAAAAGCCACCGTATGTTTGCGATGGGTGTGGGCAGCGTTTTAGTTGTAGTCTTGAGAAACGATTTTATAAAGCTGAAGATGCACACAAGGAATATAGGAGTATTTTATCAGAAGCAAGATCTGGTATCTCCTTTTCTGAAGAAGAAATACGTTATCTTGATGGGGTTATCACTCCGCTTATTAAACAAAAGCAATCCCCCCACCATATTTATGTAACAAACCGGGATTCTATTATGATCAGCGAGAGAACCATCTATAGACTAGTTGATACCCGTATTCTATCGGCGATGAACATCGATCTTCCTAGGAAAGTTCGCTATAGTGCCCGTAAAAAGACGGTTCATCCGAAAGTTGATAAATCCTGTCGCATAGGACGAGACTATGAATGCTACCTAACCTACATAAAGGATAACCCTGACACTCCTGTTACACAACTCGATTCCGTTGAGGGTAAAAAAGGAGGGAAAGTTCTACTAACGATCCATTTTGTAAAGGCTGAAATGATGCTGGCTTTCCTTCGCGATCGTAATGATTCTAAGTCTGTCATAAACATCTTTGATTCTTTATATCAAATCCTAGGATCAAACAATTTCTCGAAACTTTTCAAAGTATGTCTTGCTGACAATGGAACTGAATTTTCTAACCCAAGTGCTATTGAGTGTGATGAGCTAAAGAAGCAAAGAACACGTATATTTTATTGCAATCCAAGTGCACCGTACCAAAAAGGATCCACCGAGCGCAACCATGAATTTATCCGATATTTTATTCCAAAGGGAACCGATTTGGGATTATATACGCAGGAAGATATTAGTCGAATGATGGATCACATTAATTCGTATGCCAGAGAAAGCCTTGGAGACAAATGTCCATACGATATGTTTTCGTTCCTTTACGGTAAAGACATATTAGATTTACTTGAGTGCCACCGAATTCCTCCCCAGGATGTGACACTCAATAAATCTATTTTTGATAAGGGGGCGATCAAATGATGTACGATAAAAAATCCATAAGTTATCAAATCAATCAGGAAGCCCTCCACGAAATGGAGGAATGCGTACCAATGACTCTTGAAGAACGCAAATGTATCCGCCACTGGGTAAATAAAGGACATGAATTAGAATCCAATCCCTGGGAGTACACCGACTCCGATGGCATGCCACTAAACTTTTTACAGGCATATCGATTAGAAATTGGCTATTCCAGCGGTCCATGGGATTACTGGAAAGGGCCAGAACACCAACCTTATTGGAATGATGACTTAAAATGCTTCTTTTCAAAAGATGAACTCTGCTAATAAATAAACCTAGCCGGGATGTAGCAGATTATAACCCCGCAGACGGGTGGAATTTACTCTGGCAAAAAAACGACTAAATCTCACTCGCGCTAAGCTGCGCCCTTTTTTCCCTTATTAAAGATTAATTTTACACCTTGCAGTTAAAAAAAGCATCTAAAACCTTAATGATTTACATTTATTCCAAACACTTTAGCTATTAACCAGGCATTTACTTCGGCAAACTGGAAGTTACAATGTCAATTGACCTTTTTTATTTAATAAGAAATTTTGTTAATTTCTTATTAAATAAAAAAGCCATCACATAACCGGCAGTTATGCAATGGCTTAATACAAACTCTAATTTACCAAGGGAACACATTCCCTTTATTATCAATAAAAATCGGATTATCCGTACTGTTGATGCTTTCGAAAAGTTCAACCAACTGGCAGGCTGTCTCATACGGATCCAGCAACGCTCTCTGCCCTCCCATATCGGTTCTCATCCAACCGGGATGTACGGCAAGGACGATAATGTTATCCTTCTTAAGATAGTTAGAGAGAAGCTTCGTCTCCATATTAAGTGCAGCTTTGGATAGGCTGTAATCAATCTCTGTCACACATTTTGTAGTTCCGCAGCT
>DATMUM010000176.1:0-36741 GCA_035564175.1 Mobilitalea sp. | reverse complement strand
CCAACGATTTATGTAAATATCTACGATATTACGTGATAATGTAGTATGAAGAGCCGGATGCCTTAATTGGGCATGTCCGGATCTGTGAGGGGCTTGTTCCGTAAGGAGCAAGTCTACTCGACAAAGTTTTCGTGATATCTTAACGATGAATATGTGTGCATACATATTCATCTCTATTGCCTAATCAGACCTTTGACTCCCAAATCATTTTATATAAATATATAAAAAATGCCTGCTCAAGCTTATACTGCGCTAAACAGGCATTTATTCTTAAATACGGTATTAATCTATATCATATAATCAAAGGGAACCATATTGTTTTGCTTGTCTACCAGATCCTGAAGTGTAATCCGATCCACTACGGAGGTGATTGCTGAATATAATTCAGCCCATACAGTTCTGGTTACGCATCCGCCTGCTCTGGTACACTCTGCATTATTCTCCTCCAGGCAGTCAACGGGAACCAGGCTTCCTTCCGTAAGTCTGAGAATCATACCAACGGTATAATCAGACGGTTCTTTCGCTAATCTGTAACCGCCCTGGGCGCCGCGTACACTTTTCACATATCCGGCTCTGTTCAGCAGCGATATAATCTGTTCCAGATACTTTTCCGATATATCCTGCCTTGCAGCTATACTTTTTATCGTGATATATTCGCCCGTGTTATTCAGCGCTAAATCCAGCATAAGACGTAAGGCATATCTTCCCTTTGTCGAGATTTTCATGATATATCCTCCTTAGTTATCCCCATTTCCTTGATTTATACTATATTAGCATAGGATTAATAGGAATACAATCAATTATTCAATGGGTTCGCAGGAGTCCTGTAAAATTATCTCTGTTTTATTATTCTTCGAAAGAAAACTTAGCTTTGTTTCTGAAATGATTACCGCAAGGAATATAAATAAAAACCCTATGAATAATTTCATTGTAATCTTTTCGTGGTAGAAAATCACTGAGAAAAATACTCCAAAAACAGACTCGAGACTTAATAATATCGCTGCGGGTGCCGGATTAGTATATTTCTGTCCAACATTCTGTAATAGCAGGGCTACCGCAGTTGCAAAGACCGCAAGATAAATTAATCCACTGATGGTCTGGGGGCTCCATTGCGTAGGAAAATCCTCATACAATAAGGCTACAATCCAGGAGAAAACAGCTGCATAGGCAAATTGCAGGATGGTCAGCAGGATGGGATCCTTGTCCTTGCCGAATTTCGCCACGGCAACTACGTGAAATGCATAAACAAATCCTGAAACAAGGGTTAATGAGTCGCCCATACGGATTGAAAAACCACCATTCAGCGATACCAGCCCAATACCAATTATTGTTACAAAGGCAGCTAAAATGTTATATATATCTGGTTTCTTCTTATCTACAGCCCAGAATATAAAAGGCACCAGGACACAATAAACCGAGGTTAAAAATGCATTCTTACCTGGTGTGGTATCCGTTATTCCGATGGTCTGCAGACTATAACCAAGAAAAAGAAAAACACCGATTATCCCGCCCTTGATCAAATAATCCTTATTAAGCAGCCTCAGTCTTTTGTGAAAGATGATGCCAAGCAGGACACATCCAACGGTAAAACGAAATGCCAGCAGCATATGAGGCTGCATGACATCCATGGAATTCTTTACTATAAGAAAAGAGCCGCCCCAGATCAGCGCAGCTCCGAATAATGCTATTTTTGCTCCTAAGTTTCTGGTTGATTTATTCATTTTACCTCCGCGATACCGTATTGCAATCTGATTACCTGTTGCATGTAAGATTACAATTTATCTATCTGAAATCCTCCAACAAGGATTATTGACCCTGCTCATTCTAGCATACTCTTTCTTATACTTCAATCAAATTTGTAAATTTCATATATGACTTTTTACATCGTGATATAGATTGCCTCATTCCGATTTCATGAACGATATTGCTGCACGTTTCATGTACGGTATCGGTATCTACCGCGGTTCTGGTAAACGGACGGGTACGCATTTATTTCTGGCTCCTTTTGTTTTGCAGGTACTTCGCCACTCGACTGCTGGAAACTCATAAACCAGTCAAGACTATACATATTATCGCTGACTTTCTCGGTTCTCTCTGATGCTGCATTGCAGGTACTCGGCGGCAGCAATATCACATCTTCCTCCGGTTGCCAATTTGCAGGTGTGGAAACCTTTTCCGTGTCTGCTCTTTGAAGAGCCATCACCGTACGTTTAATTTCACTGATATTTCGCCCAATCGCAGCCGGATAAAATGTAATTGCTCTAATTCTTCCCTCCGGATCAATGATAAACACAGCTCTGACCAGCTGTAACTTCGAGCTGCTGTTTTGAAGCATTCCGTATCTTTTCGCAATATCCATCGTAACATCGGAAATCACCGGAAAGGAAATTTCCAGATGCTTCAGATCCTTCCAGGAAAATTCTTTCATTTTTCTCAGCCAGGCAATGTGAGAATAGATAGAATCATTCGATAATCCGATAAGCTCTGTTCCGATTGTTTTAAATTCATTGACCATGGAAGCAAAGGTCATAAGTTCCGTCGTACAAACCGGTGTAAAATCTGCATAATAACTAAATAAAACCACCCAGCTCCCATGATAATTCTGTGGAAAATGGAGTTCACCCCGAGTTGTAACCGTATGAAATTCCGGAGCTATATCCCCGAGCATTGGAATCTTAGTATCTCTATACTCTTCCATAAAAACCCCCTGATACATTCTTCACTATAAAGTATGTATCAGGGGGTAAAGTGCTACTGCATTTATATTTAATTCTCTTCTAAAATAGTTCCGTCGGTGCCGATGGTGATGACCTTCCAGGGGATAATCTGTCCGCTGTTTACCATGGCAGTCTTCACCGCATGAACGATACCGCCGCAGCAGGGAACTTCCATACGAATTACTGTGATGCTCTTAATCTGGTTCATTCCGAGAATCGACCTTTTAATATCATTTCTCTTCTTTTTTCTGCTCCTTCTGTCCCTGGATATAACATTGATAACACATCGCTGTATATTTATCATTTCCACCGATTAGGATCTGCTCGCCTTCCGTAATGATCTTGCCATGTTCGTCAAGCCTTACATTCACTGTGGCTTTTCTGCCACAGGAGCAGATGGTCTTAATCTCCGTAATTGAGTCCGCTATCTCCATAAGCCGCTTGCTTCCCGGGAACATCTTCGTCCTGAAATCTGCTCTAAGACCAAAGCAAAGTACAGGAATATTATAATCAATTACAATCATGGAAAGCTGATCTACCTGTTCCTCCGCCAGGAACTGGCTTTCGTCAACAATAATGACATCTACCGGGTCTGGCAGCTTTTCAAAACTGTCGTATACATTTTCATTGTTTGGTAAAACATATGCCGGTGCCAAAAGCCCTGCCCGGGAGATTACAAGCCCCTCTCCATCTCTATTGTCAGTCTGGGGTTTAATAAGCCAAACCTTCATCCCCCGCTCTTCATAATTAAACTTCGTAATTAATGCCTGAGCTGTCTTTGAGCTCCCCATAACCCCGTACTTAAAATAAAGTTTTGCCATAATCCCAATTCCTTTGTCTTATGAAGTCTCCGATTCCCCGGAGCGTAAATCCGTAAGGAAAATATCCATTATTCCAATGATACCATAGATAAATCCTTTGTTCAAGAATTCAGATTATCAAATTTCTTCAGCCGTTTCACAATCATAGCTCCCAATATACCAATGACAGCGCCGGTCAAAATACCGGATATCAGCAGAAAAGGCAGATAATAAACCAGATTTAGGTTTTCTACAACAAATATCGCCATAATGATCTGACCGATGTTATGCGAGATACCACCTATGATACTGACTCCCACAAAGCTGAAAAATTTACTTTTCATAAATATCGTCATGAGAAGCCAGCTTAGTAAACCACCGGCGATACTGAATATCATCGTGGATGGGCTGCCAAAGGTGAAACCGACCAGAATGATACGAATAATGGACAATACAAATGCGTCTCTGACACCCATGGAATATAAGGCTGTTATGACAACCAGATTGGCTAAACCCATTTTAATTCCCGGTATCGCTACCGCAAGCGGAAACAGTGATTCAATATAACTTAAGATAAATGCCAAAGCGACAAGTAATCCATAGGTTGCGATTTTCTTTGATTTCATAGTAATCTCCATTAGTGCTTTTAATTTGCAATCATATCAACTTCATTCTTATCCCCGTTAATCACTTCCAAAACAACCTTATTGGGAAGACAGACAATGGTTTCATGGTTGTAATGGATATCCTTCTGCTTTACACAGAGTAGATCTGGACAGCTGGCATCTATCATATCGGCATAACCGTTCTTAATCTGGAAGGTATTATAGGAACCGTCTTTTCCTTTCACGGTATAGGTCGTATCTTTATTCAAATCCAAGGTATCATAAACTTTACCGTCAACAGTTATCACCAGTTCGCTTCCTTCCTTCTTCGATAGGAATATATACGCAAAGATACCGGCACTAATCAATAAAATAGCTGCGATTAATATGATATCGTTCTTTCTAATCATTGTGACCTCCTGCTGATCAATAATCAATAGGTAAATCTTAATATTATCATCCGCAAATGTCAAGGAAAAGCAGCTAGTACCAGCATTTTGCATATAGCATTTCCATATCCTTCTTGACAGATATCCGTATAATACATAAAATATATATGACTATTCAATCACAGCGGTTCTTACGAACCGATGCACACAAAATATGCTTGGAAACGCATGAACTTGGAAATTGTGTCAATGATTAAGATATTAAAAAACAGGAGTTAAAGAAGGATAGAATGAGACATATTACAGCAAGAAATAAAAAAATTATATTCACCGCAGTCCTGATACTGACTGCCACATTATTCACAGGCTGCAGCAAAAATACCTCCCAGGAAACCACGGATTCAAAAAAGCAGGAATATATCACCGCTTCTGACTTTCTGCTGGATACAAACGTAACAATCAATCTTTATGACAAGCAGGATGAAACGATTTTAAACGGATGCTTTGATCTGATTAAAAAATACGAAAATATTTATTCCCGCACCAAGGAAACCAGTGAATTATATGCATTGAATCACAGAACTGCACCGATAAAGGATGGCGCTTACCAGATATCAGATGAGCTTGCTGATATCTTAAAATATGGATTATATTATTGTGAATTATCCGAAGGAGCCTTTGATATCTCAATTGAGCCTGCTTCCTCTTTATGGGAGTTTACTTCATCTACACCGACAGTACCAAGCGATACGGATATTACAGCAGCACTTCCGTACATTAATTATAAATACATCCATCTGAAGGGTAATTCCATTACCTTTGATAAGGATCGTGTCGGCATTGATCTTGGCGCAATCGCAAAGGGATATATAGCAGACCGTATCAAGGACTACCTGCTTGCCAATGGAGTCAAAAGTGCCATGATCAACCTGGGAGGCAATGTATTGAGTGTCGGTGAAAAACCGGACGGCTCACCCTTCCATGTCGGTATCCAGAAGCCTTTTGCCGACCGTAATGAGACAGTTGCTGTTATGGATATCAGCGATCTTTCCGTCGTCTCGTCAGGGGTATATGAACGGTACTTCGAAGCAAACGGTAAATTATACCACCATATACTCAATCCGAAAACCGGTTACCCCTATGACAACGAATTAATATCCGTAACCATAATATCTAAGAAGTCGACGGATGGGGACGGATTAAGTACTACCTGCTTTGCCTTGGGACTGGAAAAGGGTCTTGATCTGATTGCAAGCCTTCCTGATACCTATGCAGTTTTTATAACCTCCGATTACAAGATATACTATTCCAAAGGCTTTAAAGACGCAATTAAAATAACGGAGCAATAATCAGCACCGCATAATACTTATATTATATCAAAATTCATACCGTAAAACGAATACCCCTGCCTTGGAGACTTCCTGTATCACAATAACAGGAAGATCTTCAGGGCAGGGGTATTCTTCTATCATCCGTGAATAAGCTTACATAACCTTTACAGCTTCTCTAACTTATCAGCAATGCGATCCAGCCAATCACCTTCAAAAAGCTCGATCATACCCTTATCACAGGCAGCAGCAAGCTTCGGGTTGATCGGAAGCTTTGCAATCATAGGTATTTCATATTTTTCTGCTATTTCTTCAATTTTGCTTTCTCCGAAGATCTGATACTCCTTGTTACAGTCCGGGCAGACAAAATAAGACATATTCTCAACGAGTCCAAGAATCGGTATATTCATCATCTTAGCCATCTTCACAGCCTTTCCGACAATCATGGACACCAATTCCTGCGGTGATGTAACAATAATAATTCCATCCACCGGCAGGGACTGGAATACGGTAAGGGGAACGTCCCCGGTTCCCGGAGGCATATCCACATACATGAAATCCACATCACTCCAGATAACATCGGACCAGAACTGCTTCACCGTAGCTGCAATGACAGGTCCTCTCCAGACAACCGGATCCGTTTCATTGTCTAGCAGCAGGTTGATGGACATGATATCAATACCGGAATTACTCTTTACCGGGAATAAGCCCATCTCATTGCCCTGAGCCTTTTCCTTTATTCCAAATGCTTTCGGAATGGAAGGACCTGTAATGTCCGAATCCAGAATTGCTGAATGGTATCCTCTTCTATTCATCGTTATTGCCATGAGGGAGGTAACCAGTGATTTACCTACACCACCCTTACCGCTGACAACTCCGATCACTTTCTTAATGCTGCTTAATTCATGAGGCTGCACTTTAAAATCAGGCTTCGATTTTCTATCTGAGCAGTTCGAACTGCAGCTTTCACAATTGCTATTACAATCACTCATTTTAATCATCCTTTCTGACAATCATGTCTTAATCCATAGAATTTCTTAATATCTTTCTTTCATCAATCGTCATTATACCCGTTTCGAATCATATGTCAATATTAATTTCAAATCCCCTTTTCTCCTTGAACAACCGCACACCATCACGAATATTATGATATATAACATAATGAAAGGAGCTGATGATATGCTTATGTTAAATACAATAAGTCCTGACTTTATTGTATCAGTTACTTTTATGGCTTTTTTATCCGATAACATTTTATTTTTGACAATCTTCGGAGCTATTTTGCTGCTAATCCTGGCAGTAGGTTTTCATTTACGGAAAAACAAGAAGCATCAACACGAGGTAATCCACCCTGTTACTGACATTATCGGAACTGTACCGGAACGTGTTGCAGAGCTTAATCAGGAAATCAAACCCTTTGGTTTTGCTTATGAGCCATATCAGGATATCTTTTACTCGCTTATGAACCCATGGCAGCGGGAACTTGGCTATTGCAGGCTGTATGACGAAGCAAGTGCTGCAATGAGTATGATTATAGATTGTGAACCGATACCCTTTGAGTATGGTGGGCGTAAATGGCTCATCGAATTCTGGAAAGGCCAATATGGCATGAATACCGGAGGGGAGGTAGGTATCTATTATACTACCGGCCCTAGTCTTAATATACCCGGTGTATTCAATGGAACCTTCTACTTCTGTCCAAAAGATGAGGACTGTATCAATATGTCCTTCGCTTTCCGGAAAAAGGGCAATCTGCTATTTACAAGAAGCGGATATCACTGGTGGCTTACCGGTTTTAAATTAGGAGAATATTCAAAACCCTCCGACCTTACGATGGATATTGTTCTTGATCTTTTTGACAGGAAGATGGCAGGCGCATTTGCAGCTGCTTTGCAGAATGCAGGATATACGGAAGAGGAATTCCGGGTTCAAGGGGCAAGGGTAATGGTGCGGTTTGACAAGCCGCATACAAAACAGCCATTTACCAGGACGGCATTTACTGATTTTATCATGCAGCGTAACAATGAGTCCTTCTGTGACTCCTATAACCAGTTAACGGCCGAATATACGGATACTTTGGATAAATTAGAAATCGTACGCAACGAATCACCGAGTCTTTATAATCGGGCAATGTTAATCGGAAAGCCGAAGGAAGTATTCGATTCTTACAATAACATCAGAGGGCATCTCAGTTAAGAAAGCTTCGAAGGGGAGTGAATTCATTGCCAGCTTCAACACATTTATCCCGGGTTTTTGCGGCCTCCAAGGTAATACCATTTGATGAAACCTCACGGATTATTATTATGAGTGACTGCCATAGGGGTAATGGCAGCTGGGGAGATAATTTTTCCAGCAATCAGAATTTATACTTTGCAGCACTCAATTACTACTATGAAAATGGCTATACCTATATCGAGCTCGGGGACGGTGATGAGCTATGGGAAAACCGGAGGATTGAGGATATTATTTATGCCCACAGTGATGTCTACTGGCTGATGTCTTTGCTGTATAAGGATAATCGGCTGCTCATGCTTTATGGTAACCACGATATTATGAAAAGGGATCCAAAATATACTCAGTCAAAATGTCGCTCCTTCTACTGTGACAGCGTCAATTCCCAAATGACACTATTCCCCGGAATTAAGATAATGGAAGGCCTCATTCTTAGCTATCGCAATACAGAAGACAGTATCTTTTTGACACATGGTCACCAGGGAGACTGGCTAAATGATCAGTTTTGGAAGCTCTCCCGCTTCCTGGTCCGCTATATCTGGAGACCTTTGGAACTGGTTGGGGTAAAGGATCCAACCAGTGCTTCCAAAAACCATCATAAGAAGAACGCCGTGGAGAAGAAATTAGTTGAATGGGCGAAGGAGAACAATCAGATTCTGATTTGCGGGCATACCCATCGTCCCGTATTTCCTAACGTGGGAGAAATCCCTTATTTTAATGACGGAAGCTGTGTCCATCCAAGATGTATCACTGGAATAGAAATACGCAATGGAACTATTTCGCTTATCAAGTGGGCTGTTATGACAAAGCCGGATCGTACGCTCTATGTAGGGCGTGAGGTTCTGGAAGGTCCGGTCAGACTGATTGATTATTTTGATGCGATCAATGGGAGAAGCATCTATTAATCATTAGCACCCGTCATGCTGTTCCAATGTAATCTCAATCTTCTTATATCATCTATGAATGGGTATGATTATGCTGTTATAAGTCAGCATTATCATACCCATTTTCCTTCGTGTTTATCAAAAGCTACTTCTTCTTTTTTACTGAATATCCAAACTTTCCAAGTAATTCACCCAGTCCGTAGTACTCACCATGGGAATAAACGATCAGCCCTGATTGGTTCAGGTGAAAACGTCCCTTCTCATCCATAAAGCGTTTGTCCACCGCAACGCTTACCACCTCTGCCAGGAACATATCATGGGAGCCAAGAGGGATAATATCCTTTACGATACATTCAATATTTACAGGGCATTCCATGATTAAGGGTGTTGCAACACATTTACCCTTGATCGGTGTTAATTTCATTGACTGAAACTTATCTTCCTCCCTGCCAGACCTGATTCCGCAGTAATCTGCTTTCTTAACCAGTTCCCTGGTAACCAGATTGATTACAAACTCTCTGCTGTCTTTGATTAAATCATATGAATAACGCTCTTTACGGATGGATACCGATACCATGGCCGGACTGCTGCAAACGGTTCCCGTCCAGGCGACGGTTATTATATTCGGCTTTTCCATACTCCCGCAGCTGACCATTACGGCCGGTATCGGATAAAGCATATTACCGGGCTTCCAATATTCCTTCTCTATCATAAAATGTTATCTCCTTACGGTATTATATGGTGAAATTCCAAGTCCATTTTATCTGCTGGGAATACATCTGTCAATGGACTCGATCGTTCTATTGCCATCTATACCGATGATAAATTAGTTTACATTTTAAAAATATAAGATAAAATGAATGTTAAGATGTTATACTATCAGTAATTGAATAAAACCAATTAAAATAAATCAATAAGGGTATAATCAAATGATTGAAAAAATGAATTCAAAACAAATCAAGGCAATCCATGTCGGTTTTCAAATCGGATTACTGTTCAAAGGTATTGATGGCCTCCTGGAGGTCATCGGAGGTATTTCACTCATCTTTTTAAATCAAGCCAGACTCAATAAAATCATACAGTTGGTAACACAGGGCGAATTATCGGAAGATCCCAGGGACGTTGTAGCGAATGCCTTGCTTCGGTTCGGCAGCAGCTTCTCGCTGGATGCGCAAAGCTTCGGCGTATTCTATTTAATGAGTCATGGCATTATTAAAATTATCATTATACTCCTGCTCTGGCGTAAAAAATTATGGGCATATCCGGTTTCAATTGCTTCACTGGTACTCTTTATTGCTTATCAGATCTACCGGTATACGATATCAGCCTCACCGCTTATGATTCTACTTACCATCTTTGATATCGCCATGATCATCTTAACTTATCTGGAGTATCAAAGAATGAAATTAAAGTTTAGTACTCAATAAGCCGCCAGATACCCTGATTTCCCGAAATGGTACAAGTTAGTATAATTCTTTTCCTATCATGCCATACTATTTAAGAATTGTATATTAACCGGAAAGGAGAAATAACATGAAAGCATCTGTTGACCAGGACGGCTGCATCAGCTGCGGACTATGCATCGATGTCTGCCCCGAGGTTTTTAGCTACAATGACAATGATGTTTCACAGGCAATTGAAGGTGATATTCCGAAAGACGCACTTGAACGTGCAGAGGAAGCACGGGATGGCTGTCCCGTCAGTGTCATTGATCTCAGCGAATAAAATAAAATATTTTGAGACCATACGTTGCAAAACGAAATGGTCTCTATTACTATAATGTATAACAGTTTTTGCTGCAGGAAGGAAGAAGCCAGGATAATGCAGCAATGACTGCAGATTACAGAATGAACAGGAGTGATAATATGATGTTTATCCATGAGAGTAATAAAATATACATGAATGATTCGGATAACCATATGGTTGCCGTCGTAACCTTCCCGAAGGAAGAAGAAAATATTGTTAACATTGACCACACCTATGTGGACAGCTCCCTCCGAGGTCAGGGAATCGCAGGCAAGCTGATGGAGGAAACCGTATCCCAGCTTAGGCAGAATAACCAGAAAGCAAAGCTTTCCTGCAGCTACGCGGTAAAATGGTTCGAAGAGCATCCGGAATGTTCGGATGTGGTGGTAAGAAATTACCGGTAGGGCTTAGAAAAATTATTGTCCGCTTCAGGGCAGACATGAGAAATCATGTGCTACCCGAAGCGGACATTTTTCATTTGAAAGTATCGTTTATTCCACACTCTTTAAGGATTCAACCATGTTAATTTTCTTTAATTTGTAGTACATGAAGAGGTTAACGATGGCGGAGAACAGGAAGGTCAGCAGGATGCTGTAGACAAAGCTGCTCGGGTTGATGTTGCGGCCGAACATAACCTGTTCTATCTCTACGGTAACGATGACAAATCGGTGCAGCAGGATGCCGAAGACGATGCCAAACAGGATTCCGATGATCGTCAATATGATATTCTCCCGGTATACATAGGCCGCCATTTCATTACTATAAAATCCCAGAACTTTTATTGTTGCAAGCTCTCTTCTGCGCTCGTTGATATTGATATTATTCAGGTTATAGAGAACGACAAAAGCCAAAGCTCCTGCTGCTATGATAAGTACCCATACAACGATGTTTAAGCTCACCAGGACATTGGAAAGCAGGTTCTCAAAATAACTCGTATAGAATACACCGGAAGCAGCCGGTAATTTCAGCAGGTTATTCACTACCTCCAGCTGGGTGTCATTCCCTGCCTTCGGCATATTCAGGAAGAATTCATTATATTTTACTTCCTTACCAAAGAGCTTCTGATACAGGGTCGGTGTCATATAAATATAATGGGTCAGATAATTTTCTGTAATTGCGGATATTTTCGCTTTGACCTCCGTGTTACCCTCCTTGATTGTCAGCATATCACCAGCCTTAACGCCTAACATCTTAGCAATATGCTCGGTTAAAATGACTCCGTCATCCGTTAGGGAATATTTCTTATGACCTACCCTTTTGCGAAATACGATAAATTCATCAATTTTTTTCTCATCCTCCGGTACAAACATGGTCAGACTCTTCGTTACACCGTCCTTGCTTATTTCTACGGTACTGTCGTGGACTTTTATCGAGGAGGTTATCTCCGGTGCTGCGGCTATTTCATTCTCCAATTCTTCCACCTGGCTGTCCGTCGCCTTGTTATCTACTGAAATCGAAGCATCATAAAGCATGATTTCACTGAACTGCCTGGTATATATAACAAAAATGGAATCTTTCAACCCGAAGCCAACCAATAGCAAAGCCATGCAGCCGCCGATACCAAAGATCGTCATAAAGAAGCGCTTCTTATATCTTAGCAGGTTTCTTACGGTTGCTTTCCAGGTAAAATTCAAACGTTTCCAGATAAATGGTACTCGCTCCAGCAATACGCGTTTGCCAATCTTCGGAGCCTCAGGACGCATGAGCTCTGCAGGCTTTGCCAGAAGTTCCTTATAGCAGGCCAGAAAGGTTGCTATTCCCACAGTGAAAACTGCAAGTGCAGTTGCAAGCATGGAATAGTAGGTATTGAAGGGTGTAACAACCTTTGGAATACCCTGATACATAATCTTATATGCCGTAATGATGACTGTAGGAAGCACCTTCAGTCCAACTGCTGCACCAAACAGACTTCCACCCAGGGTTGCCAGCAATGCATATAGCATGTACTTCATGGCAATGGATTTCTTGGAATACCCCAGTGCCTTTAAAGTACCGATCTGAATTCGTTCCTCTTCCACCATTCTGGTCATCGTTGTCAGACTGATTAAAGCCGCTACCAGGAAGAAGATTGCCGGAAATACTTTGCCGATTGCACCGATACGATCGGCATTCTGCTCAAATTCCACGTAAGCATCTACACTTCCCCGGTCGAGTACATACCACTTCGGTACCTCAAGCTTTGAAAGCTCTGCCTTCGCATCAGCTATTTTTGCCTGTGCCTCATCAAATTTCTTTTGCGCTTCTGCTTTTCCCGCATCCAGATCCTTCTGGGCTTTTTGAATGCCATCATTTGCCGTATGATACAGATCATTATAACGGAGCTGACATCTTGCATCTGCTATCGCTTTAATCCGGTCTAGAACCGTCTGGACGGTATTATCATATTCATCCGTATATACGGTCATTTCCTTAGCTCCTTGAACACCGACATAGACCGTTGTATACACGTCAAGAGCAAAAACCTGCGGAAGTGTCACAATAAAGCTGTTTACCTCGCCGTTACCGATATCGGAATTGCCCCTCTGGAAGGAAAGATAATATGGAGTCTTTCCGATGCCAACAATCGTAAATTCATCTTGCTTCAAGGTTTCCGACAGATCCTTATCCGTACCGGAGGTCAGCTTAATCTTATCTCCGATTTTGTATCCTGTGGAAGTGATGAAGCGGGTATCTACCAGGACCTCGTCCGGTTTCTCAGGCAATCTTCCTTCCGTCACAGTGAAAAGATTCAATTTTTTTGTTAAGGACATAACCTCCAATACGAGCTGGTTATTGCTCGTGTTGCATACCACATGGGTGGAATAAGCCGGTTCTACCGCTGTTACCCCTTCCACCTTGGAAATTGCCGTTACATCATCCTCTGTCAGCCCCATCGTACTTAATACCCTGATATCCATCATATTACTGTAATCATAATAATAATCTGCAGTAAGTCTCATATCCGGGTCCGTTGCCCGTAATCCGGCAAAAAAGGCAACTCCCAAAGCCACGATCATAAAGATGGACAAAAACCGGTTCAAGGTTTTCTTGATTTCCATAAAGAAATCTTTCCATAAAGCCCTTCTTCTCATACAAACCTCCACGCTGCCGCTTTTCGGCATCATAATCAGTAGCTGAAAGAAGTTCAAAATGAAATTCCAATGGATTTCATTTTGGAGTTCTTTCCAAGAATTTTGGATTTTTCAAAATTCTTTTCACAATGCCTACCATTCTATCGTTTCAACCGATACCGGATTTTCATTCAGGATAACCTTTGACACCTTGCCATTTTTAATTTTAATCACGCGGTCCGCCATCGGGGTAAGTGCCGTATTATGTGTTATGACAATAACCGTCATATTCTTTTCCCGACAGGTATCCTGCAGAAGCTTCAGAATAGATTTACCGGTAAGGTAATCAAGTGCGCCGGTCGGTTCATCGCATAACAGAAGCTTTGGGTTCTTAGCCAGAGCCCTGGCAATTGCCACACGCTGCTGCTCGCCACCGGATAGCTGAGCCGGAAAATTATAGATCCGCTCCTCCAATCCAACTTCTTTTAATACCGATTCCGCATCCAACGGATCCTTGCAGATCTGGGAAGCGAGCTCCACATTTTCCTTAGCGGTAAGATTCTGCACCAGATTATAAAACTGGAACACAAAACCAATCTCATCCCTGCGGTACCTAGTAAGCTGCTTTTCGTTATATTTAGCAATATCATTACCCGCCACATTAACGAGGCCTTCCGATGCAGTATCCATGCCTCCCAGAATATTCAATACTGTTGTCTTTCCAGCTCCGCTTGGTCCGACAACCACGACAAATTCTCCTTCATTTATCTCGAATTCTATACCATCCAGGGCATGAATCTGCACCTCTCCCATACGATAGGTTTTTCTTACATTTTCTAATTTGATAAACTCCGTCATACCTGCCTCCATATTGCCGCAATAGCAGCATAACTATATTCTCATCCAGAATCTCATATTATTTTTCACTATTTTAAACTTATTTTCCATAACTTACAAGAAATCAAATATTAATAATTTATAAAATCATGGCAAATCTTGATAGCTCGAAAGATTCATATTTTACTCAAATCTGCAAATCCTATCATCATTAAGTAAGTTTTCAGGAGGTTAATTATGCATATTCTTAAAATAGTATTTTCATCCTTTGCAGCCTTAGGATCCCTATTCATTTTTACAAAACTAATGGGTAACCGGGAAATGTCCCAATTAAGTATGTTCGACTACGTCAGCAGTATCGCTTTAGGCTCCATAGCCGGTGAAATGGCTGTGATGTCCACTGACAGCCTTCTCGAGCCGCTGGTATCCATGCTTATTTTCTCATTTTGTACGATTGCTATCTCGTTTATGACATGTAAATCAATCTTTTTAAGAAGATTTTTTGAAGGACAGGCAATACTGCTCTACCAAAATGGCCAGATTTTTGAGAAAAACCTGCTAAAAGCGAAGCTTGATATCGATGAACTCTTATCGGTATGCCGCATTGACGGATATTTCGACCTGGAAGAGGTTCATACAATTTATCTGGAAACCAATGGAACCGTCAGTGTTCTTCCCATGGCGAAGCATCGGCCTGCTACTCCTTCCGACCATAATCTTAATCCTGCCCAGAACCTGCCTATGGCTAATGTCATAATCGATGGCAAGATTCTGAAGGATAATCTGAAAAGTACCGGAAAGAATGATCAATGGGTTCATAGCCAGCTAAAGCAAAACGGTATAACCGATATGAAAGAGGTAATTCTGGCAACCTTTGACAGTAATAAAGATAAGTTGAATTTCTATACCAAATTCCATCGCAAGATGCTTCGGGATATTTTTGAATAATCGGTTATAGATGTACAATTGTACTCATAAAATGTTACAAGTTCATCTATCCAGGAAGTTATTAAGCATGCATTTCGTATTAAAAGCCAGGCATATCATTCTATGTGAATTGATTATTATTTTAATATTTTGCTCCATCATCCTGAAACAAGGCTATGAACAGGATACTACTACCTATGCAACGATGTATGATACAGAAAAGAATTATATCAAATGGGTCAGCTTTGACGTTACCTGTTCAGCAATGGAGGATGCTTATGATTATGATGTGAAATCACAGGCAGAGGAAGTCAAGATTAATTGGATTGAATTATTAGCTTACCTCGGTTGCAAATACGGAGGGGATTTTTCAAAATATAAATCAAAGAATATGGCTGATCTTGTAGAGAAGCTGAAAAGCAAGGAAGCCACGATAAACTCCCTGACCGAGGGTATGAAGTATTATGATTATTACTATGAGGCTTATTCGGCAGTCCTTGGAGGAATGGTTGGGGATTATAAAATAGAAGTAGCAGATGCTTCTGCCCCGGGCGGTAAGCGCTGGGAAGAAAAATACGGCCTAAAAGTATTCCTTCCCATCGCCAAGAATTATCCCTACAGTCATTTTGATGATTTTGGAGTATCCAGAAGCTACGGCTTTAAAAGAAAACACCTGGGCCATGATATGATGGGCCAGGTGGGTACACCAATAATTGCTGTTGAATCAGGATACGTGGAAGCACTGGGCTGGAACCAGTATGGAGGCTGGCGAATTGGTATACGGAGCTTTGATGGCAAACGTTATTATTATTATGCTCATCTGCGCAAGAATTTCCCGTATAGTAAATGTCTCGAGGTAGGCAGCATCGTACAGGCAGGAGATGTCATCGGTTATCTTGGCAGAACCGGTTACAGCAGCTCCGAAAATGCGAATAATATCCGCACACCTCATCTACATTTCGGATTACAGCTGATATTTGATGAATCACAAAAAGAAAGTAATAATGAAATCTGGATTGACTGCTATGAACTGGTCCAGTTCCTTTACAAAAACCGCTGCGAGACCGTAAAAAATGAGGAAACAAAGGAATATACCAGGGTTTATCAGTTTATTGATCCTATTGCCGAGCATTACATTAACCACAAAATGTATAAATACGATGATAATGAATTTAATATCCACATTTATGAATAAGCAGTCTTAGAACTGCTTTTTCAATTTCTTACGCTTTGCCAGACATAATAATGCCAGTATAAACGGAACTGCATATTGGAATATCAAATTCAGATTAACGATAACATAGCGGTATAAAAAATTAAATTCGAACTGAGTACTGCTTATAAAATAGGTCAGATAAAATACGATCATAGCTAGCGGTGTATACAGCGAGTTACAGTCCTCCAGATCAAAGAGCCAGGTAAAGCATCTCATGAGTAATATAGCAAAAATGCATATGGCTGCAAAATCTGAGAGAATGCATACCAACGTAACCAGCACCTCGAACCGCTCAAATATATTAAAGAAGGAAATACTCTTTACCGTAATATAGAACGGAAACGGCAGACTCTCCGTCAGGCTTGTACCGGAAATTCCGAAGGTAAAGAAAGTAATGACGAAGGCCAGTAAGGTAAAGGCCAAAAGCCCAAACCATAATTTCCTGATCTGCTCTTTCGCTACCGATATTCCAAGCTTATCTGCAAAGAACAGGGCAATGATAATATTGCCTCCCACTGCTATGACATATTTGGATGCAATAATCGTACTTTTTAATTTTATCGTAGATACGGGAAGCAGATAATCCCCCCTGATTCTGGTTAAGGCACAGATGAACATGATGGCAAATAGGATCAGCACTGTTCCAAGTGTTAATTCCGAAAATCGGAATATTGTTTTTATTCCTCGGATCAGCGCATAAAAAACCAATATTATCATGACAGCCATAAAAAAGTCCGATTTTGTTTTAGGCATCAAGGTAAACTGCATAGTCAGGCTGTAGGCAGTAACCTTTGCAATCAGAGCCAGCAGAATCCAGATCAGATATAGAAAGATAAGGATCTTAGCCAGGATTTTGCCTAGCAGATGTGACATAATCTCGTAAAAGCTCAACCCCGGATACGATTTTATCAATAAAATGACAATTGCTGTAAGGGGTACTGTTGCTATGATGGACCATATGGGGCTAAGATACCCGCTCCTTCCGGCATCTCTCGCCAGGGCTTCAGGCACCTGTCTTAGGATGGTTGATATGGAGATAAATAGATACATAAAGGTTATTTGACGTAAGGATACTTCACTATTCAATTCTCCACCTCATTTCATATATCTTTCCATAACTGTTGTAATACTGGGGATATAGGGATTCATCAGGTATACCACACCAAGAGTAATTCCGATTACCGACAGGAAAAGATATAATATCAGATTTCTTTTTTTGCTAAGCAGTTTTTCTCTTTGCCTGATTAACGTATAGATGATTGTAAATGAAAAAATGTAGATCATTTTCTCCTCCATTCCACCGCAGGATACGGTGTTCTATTACTCTTGTCCCAGAATAAAGGACTTGGATATTCTGGACTGGAGCTTATACTCATACTTGATTTTGGATATTTCATCAGTCCAATTATCCCTGATATCCTTCCACTGTGAATAATTCTGATTTTCAATCAATCGTGCAAGATTAAGAATATCCAAATCATTCTTTATGGAATAATTGGCAGGCTTTTCGAGAATTGCCTGGATATAGCTATTCTGCGCCTCCGTCAGACGATTCATTTCTGTCAGATTAAATATATTATCCTTCGTGAGAACCTCCTTAACCATCGAATCGAAGCTTACTTTAACAGTAACCGTAATCTGATTATCTTTCACTTTTGCCTTCAGATTCGTATTCGTGAAAGAGACCCAAAGACTAACCTGATCCTGGAGATAAATCGGATAGGTGCGCATGATGTTGCGGAAAAAGCTCACTCCGTCGGAGGTTTCATGATCCAGGTAATCTTTCTGCTTCAGCTTATCGAAAACAGTATATCCTTCAATCAGATATCCTGATTTATCTGCGATCAGATAAGGAATCAGTACACAGGAATAGCTCTGTCGCATATCATTCAGGATGTTTACCACGGTATTATCATTACGGGTCAACAGCTCCTGCTGCTTCTGCTTCATCGCATCCAGATCCGTATGGATGGTCTGTTTATTCTCCATTCCAGTCTTGATAAAATCCGCAGCAGTCATTTCTTTAATCGTATAAATCAGCGCTTCCATCTTAATTGTCTCATCTCTTGATAGAAAATCCAGACTTTGGTCCAGTCCCTGCTTAGCTGCACCTTCTCCGATCAGAAAAGAGCCTGTCTGCGCCAAGGTGATTGCCTTTTTATCCTTCTGCATCAAATCCTGCAGAGCTTCGTAAGCTGTCTTTCCCTTACCTTCTGCCACTTGTTCTGTTCCTGAACTTGAACCTCCGCTGGAGCCTGAACCTTTCTGCTGGCCGGATCCTCCGCCGGAACTACCGCCGGAACCATTCGTAATTGCGGTTAATGTATACTCACCGTTCGAGTAATCAATTCCAAGAACAAGTACCAGGTCAAGCTCATCAATTTCCCTCCTGCTTATATCATGAGTACAGCCACTCAACACAAGGGGCAGAAATGATAAGAGGAACAGGCAAGCATATTTTCTTGTCTTTAATAATCGTCTTTTCATATAGATTAATCTCCATCATCCTTGTTTCATGCGATTTTCCGGTACTATTTTCTGCGGTCGCTTTCTGAAATACTTGATTGGGAAACGGAATAAGGTGTCCTTATGATTGCTTTCATCGATGTCAACGAAGGGTGAAATATAAGCCACACCGTAGTTATCCAGACTGCACAAATGAGTAAGCAGGATAATCAAACCGACTGCCAGCCCGAAGAAGCCTCCAATGGCAGCAAGAAATGCAAAAACAAATCTTACAACTCTTATTCCACTGCTCAAATCTTGATTTGGCATGACAAAGCCTGCGATTCCCGCCAGCGATACAACAACTACCACCAGAGGAGATACGATATTAGCCGATACAGCGGACTGACCTACTACGATACCACCTAAGATTGACATTGCAGTTCCGACTGCCTTAGGCAGACGAAGACCGGCTTCAATCAATATTTCAAAAGCAACCAGAAGTCCAAGGACTTCCGTCGCTGAGGAGAATGGGACATTTTGTTTGGCTGCCTGTGTCGATAATGCTAATTGAACGGGCAGCATCTGATTTTGATAAGTAGTTGCCGCTATATAAAATGCAGGCAGGAATATGGTTACAATCATTGCGATATAACGGATAGCCCGAAGCGCTGATCCTACTAGGAAATGATTGGCATAATCCTCTGGGGACTGCATCAGCATCGGAAGCTGGCAGGGAAGCAGATATACAAAGGGCATACCGTCAACCACGAGGGCAACCCTGCCATCCGAAAGATTTGCCGAGATTCGGTCGGGACGCTGGGAATACATAATCTGCGGAAAGAGGCTTTTCTTATTTTCAATCAGATATTCCTCGATAAATGCGGGTGTAGAAATATTATCAATATTAATTGACTGTATCTTCTGTTTGATTTGGTTCACAGTATCCATATTGGCAATATTGCTGATATAGCATATAGAGATATCTGTTTTCGATACCTTTCCGACAACGAGGTTTTCGATAACCAGGTACTCAGAACGGATCCGTCTTCGAATCAAAGCAGTGTTGGTTCTCATAACCTCAATAAAGGAATCCTTTGCTCCCTTGACAACACCTTCTTCACTCGGCTCCGATACCGATCGCTTATCGAACGTACGGATATCATAGACAATCGCTTTTTGTTCCATGTCAAAAATGAATGCCATCATTCCGCTTAATACATATTTCAGTAACAAGTTATAATCGGACTCTTCCAATGTAAAGGCATGATATGCTCCGCCGTCCAGCAGATAGTCCATTACTTCACGTTCGGATTTATATTCCCTCAGAAAAGGATCTAATTTCATGGACTGTAATATAGCTTCATCTACCAGCTGGGAATTGATCAATCCGTCCACACAAAAGATATGAAAGGTAACATTATTCTGGCTAATCTTAATTGGTCTGACTACGATATCACTGCTTTTTGAAAACAGCTCTTTGATCTCCTGCGAATTTATTTTATGCTCCAACTGCATCCTTCCTTTCTTTCAATGGACTTTGAATTCAATAATTACTTTTACTATTTTCTCAGATAAATAGATTCTTTATTCATAAAAGTAATGTTTTTCCTATTTACTATTTTCATTCCAGACATTAAAAAAGGCCCTCACCAGAGAGCCTTACTGCATATACCGAAAGGTTAACCTTCACTAAATGCAGCAGCTTAATGGGACAGCCTGTTTTTAAGTCATTCTTTATGTAGTCATAATCTTACGTTCATGATATCATTCATGATTGATCGCTGGATATTAATTTTATCGTAGTGTACTTCCTGGAGTAAATTACTTGATCTTTCCGAAATAATCTTCTGCAATTTCTTTGATATGTATCGGTAATACTTTCCCTTTTACTAGCTTTTTAAGAAAAGTCTCAGCTTCCCCTTCGTCATCAGTTAGATTTTCCAAATAAATGTAATTCCCATGCTCCGTGCGTCCTTCCCTAGAACATTCGATGCTATACAGAGCATTTTTGAAAATAAGGTTATAAACTACTTGCGTGTCTTCATCTTTTATTGTTTTTCCGTAGGTATTAAGCGATTGCCTAGCCATGTAACGCCACCCCTTTTTCTTAGTATATTCCTCGACCACATAATGATATCTATTGACACTATATATTATATCATAAAATTTTTCTATGGCGAGAGGCGATTCATGGAAAAAGCGTTGTAAATACTAGAATAACTGGCTTTTCCTGGCATGATCCTAGGTTATCATGAGACTATTTTCTATCAGCTTCCATTACTGGTATTCAAAGTCATTGAATTATTTCTTGCTTATTGATTGCTTATTTATTTCACTATTTAAAACCCGATAAAAATCGTTACATCCATACTTTTCTTTCCAGGGAGTATGACCACATTTTTCTATCTTATAAATACCTTCAAAATTAATGTTATTCTCAAGTAAAGGCATCACTACTCCTTCATATGGATGGGGATCAGAATCTCCCTGGATAAATACCATTGGAATTTTTATATTCTTAAATACTTCCAGTAATCTGCCTGATTCTCTTAGTTTTGCCGCTTCCGGCCAGATTTTTGCATATGCCTCACCATCCGGTGATAATGCATCTTCTTTCTCCGTCTTTATATCTATGGCATGATAATCATCCGATTTACCTACTAATTCACCAAGTCTTGCAAGAGTCTGATCCTTATCTAGCAGCTCCTTATTTGTGTGATCCTTATTTGTCTGATCCTTATTTGTCTGATCCTTATGTGTCTGATCCTTATGTATCTGACCCTTATCTGGTTGATTATCCTGTTCCAGAAGAAGGATTATATCATCAAATTCTTGTTTCTGTTCGACAGTCATGTTCCTCTTTCTTCGTTCCATAATTTCGCTTACGTATTTAACCTCAAGCGGCCCGCTTCCAATCATAATCACTTTTTTAACCATCATCGGATATTGCTCAGTAAACAAGGCAACCAGCCAGGCTCCCCAGGAATGCCCGATCAAAGTAACGGGAATACTACAATGATCCGTTAACTGTTCCTTTAATTCTTCAATTAATTCCGAAATGGAATACTTCGATTGTATGGGCTCAAGAACCCCGTATTGTGATGATAATACTCTCGCTAATCCAGCAACAGAGCCAAGGGCTCCCGGTCCACCATGAACAACAGCGATACTATATGGCTCCGATCCATATTTTCTAATCATTCGTATTCCTCCATATCATTCAAAGTTACTGTTTTGTAGAGCGTTTACACTATATCTACTTTTTTATAAGAATTTGGTAGTTAAGATATAATTAATAAGCCATCATTCTCCATTAATCCCACTATATAATAAATACAGCAATTTCTTAAATAATTCAAGATATTACCAGCAAATTATTCTAAGTTGATAATACGAAAAGCCCTCGACAAGGTTTTTACCGAGGACTTCTAATCTGGAGGCAAAGCCAAGAGCCTTTGCTGTAAAACTTATGTTGGTTGTTATTGACAAAGTGTGAACCCAGGTGTATAAGTGGTTTATACAAACACATGAAAACGGTTGTTTGTATCAATATTACACGCGAAGGTGATCACATTGTTAGAAATCAGAAATCTTACAAAGTCTTATGGTAAAACAAATGCAGTAGATAATTTAAGCCTAACAATTAATGATGGCGATATTTTTGGCTTTATTGGACATAACGGTGCAGGGAAAACTACAACAATCAAGGCTGTTGTCGGAATACATGAATTTGATTCCGGCGAAATTATAGTAAATGGCATCTCGGTTAAAAGTGATGCGATAAGCTGCAAAGAACAAATTGCGTATATTCCAGATAATCCGGACTTGTACGAATTTCTCACAGGAATCAAATACCTAAACTTCGTTTCAGATATCTTTGACCTGTCAAAAGCTGATCGCGCGAAAGCCATTGATAAATTTAGCACAGAATTTGAAATGAAAGATGTACTTTCCTCGCCGATTTCTTCCTACTCACATGGTATGAAACAAAAACTAGCAATCATCAGTGCCTTGATTCATAAGCCACGCTTGCTTGTACTGGATGAACCTTTTGTCGGGCTTGATCCCAAAGCTGCATTCATCCTCAAGGAACATTTCAGGCAAATGACTGCCGAAGGAGCTTCCATTTTCTTTTCCACGCATGGACTGGAGGTTGCACAAAAGCTATGCAATAAGATCGCAATTATAAAGAACGGACGGCTGCTAGAGGCCGGTGAAACTGATGAGATTATTGGCAAAAAATCTCTTGAAGATGTATTTATGGAGCTAACCGAAAATGAATAAATTTATATCCCTTACAAAAATCAATCTCATTGCGGCGTTACGGCAAATGAATTTACTGCGTCGACGAGCCGCTAATAAACATGGATCGGCTTTCATTGGTATAGTTGCCATTATGTTATTGGCGTTGATGGCTTATGCCGGTTGGTTTGCCTATAAAATTTCATCCATTTTAAATCCTATCGGGTTGGAATGGTTTGTGCTTGTCGCGCTGTTGTTTATTATCACTTTTTTTGTATTTTCCACCAGTCTTTACACAGTCAATTCAGTTTTGTTTGAAAGCTCCGATACAGAGCAGCTTTTTGCCTACCCTATACCCAAATATCAGATTCTGTTTTCAAAAGTATTGGGTTTGGTAGTGGAAAATTGGATTGTTGCTTTTGTGTTAGCACTGCCCTTTATTAGCGTCTATGGATATTATGTTCATCCTCCGATCATATTTTACTTCTATGCGCTGATCTGTATATTAATCAGTCCGCTGATTCCGTTATGCCTGATTGCTATCATCTCTTACCTTGTAAGTGTGCTGACAAGCGGAACCCAGTTCAAGAATTATTTTAATTTAGTACTGACTATTGGCATGATTGCAGGTATCACCGTTGGATTGAACAGAATAGCGAAACAGATACAACTTTCCAACATATCTGCCTCATCAATCCTTTCGTCTATCAAAACGTATTATCCACCCCTTGGTTATGCGGTTTCAGGACTATACAAAATTAATCCATTGGATATGTTGATAGCCATTGCATGGAATGTGCTTCCGTTTGTACTACTTTGTGGAATACTATCAATATTCTATGCATCGCTTCGTTCCCGCGTTGTAGCCACCAAAATAGTAAAGGGCGGAAAGCTTACATTCGGTACTTCCTCCAAGCTATCCGCACTGACGAAAAAGGAGTTTACACATTTTTTTCATTCTCCAATGTATATCCTTAACTCGTGCATTGGAATAATTCTGATTACGATTTTTTCAATCACTTCAAGTGGCCAAGGTAAAGGCTTTAAGGCTCTTGTCGCTGCACTTAACACAATGGGAGCTTCTTCTACGCAAGTGGCGCTGATAACATTCTTAGTTATTTTATCAACTGCCAATATTACCGCTCCCTCAATTTCGTTGGAAGGGAAAAATCTTTGGATTATTAAATCTTTTCCCGTTAATCCGATGGAAGCTCTCATGGCGAAATTAGCGGTGCATACAATAACCCTTACACCGCTGTTGATCATTGACAGCATCATCGTTACCTTTACAATGAAAATAGGTTTTTCCGGATTTATTATTGTGATACTTTCCTGTGTATTGTATGTAGTCTTAGGCGGACTGGTTGGACTGATCTATAATTTGCATTTCCACAGATTCGATTTTATTAACGAAATGCAGGTTGTAAAGAACAGTGCGAGTGTGATATTAACCTTAATCACTCAGCTTGCTACTGCTGCAGCGGTAATCTTCCTTTACTGGCTGATTAACCAATTCGTAGCCTTCAACTTCTATGTATATACTGTGATTATAATGGTAATTGCACTTGGGGCTATAGCTTCTTTGTACCGTTATCTTTATAGAAAAAGCGAGAAGCTATTTTTGCAGCTTTAATAATTCAATTGATAGAATAAATGCTTACAATAAACTGGACGATAATAATGGTTCAGTTTATTGTAAGCATTTTAATTTTATTTATTTAGTTTTTTTCGGCTCAGGGAGCTCTTAACATGCTGGTAGCAGGCATATCAATTAATTGAATTTTTTATCTTACATTATTTAGTAATTCATTCTCTACCAATAATAAACATAATGGGAAGTTCACTCACTTCGTAATCGTGAAAGATATCGAACCATCTAATATCTTTAGGTAATAGAAAGAATGTAAGAACACTATATAATTTTTTAAGCTTTCCAGAAATCCATTATTCAAAATTTCTATTCAAATAGCGAAATTAATAGTATCTCAATTAAACTTCAAGACTACTTCCTTATCCAGAATGTATAATAGCATCCATTTCCATAAAATCCACTAAAAACCCCTCTACATTTTTTTGATACCTAATCATTGTAAAGGAATTTTATTCTTGAATCTTGCTTTTATCTTTTGCTTTTATCTTTTGCTTTTATCTTTTGCTTTTTTCTGTGCACAACACTTTCGTTGTGCTTATTTTGTTCGATACTTTTCTGAGAGCAGAACATATAGCGTTACCCACTTATTGGGTTGACCCACCATACCTACATTGAAATAAGGCTCAGCAAAAGATTCGCTAAGAATATATTTACTCTCGATGTCTTTTTTGCTGTCTAATAATGCCCATGCTTTTTCGCAATTAGGATGATTAGCCTCACCGAGAACCGAAAGCCCATACATAATCATCTGTAAACCCATGTGTACATGATCGATCGGATAAAACGTCCCCGCCATATCTTCAATAATTACCTTTCCGGGAGCGTCAGTATGGAACGCAACATTGTGGTTCATATAAAATTTTATTAATGGCTCAAACTGCGGCAGAATAATGCCTATCTTTTTCAGCTCTGCCCCGAGTAAAAGATATGTGGTAGTTTGTCTATAGCAACCCATATCCAGCAACTTAGAGTCGTTTGTTTTTTTTGTTTTGTCCAGGCATCGAACTGTGCCATCTTGCCGTATAGTAGAAAAAACCAAAGGTATTTGTTCTTGCACCCACGGATGCTCGTAATATCCAAGCGATACCAAATTTCTTAACAATAATATTTTCGCACACTTCATACTCAAATTCATATTTTTGATGATACGTCCAATATATTCATCAATAGGTACATCAATGCGTGTTAAACCAAATTCAGCGAGTGCCAAGAAAGCGTTGATATCCTCCCACTTTTTGTTTTGTTTGAATTTATCCATTACTAAATTAAGCCTTTTTGAACTTAATAAATTTTCATATGCCTTTTTCACTTCAAGTTCGTCTTTTGACATACCTAGAAGCTCGGTCATTGCACGATATTTAACTTCTGGGGTGTCATCTTTAATAAGCCAATTGATTACATTATTCATTGATTTATCCTTTAACGCCCATTCCTCATTTACCTCATACCTCATAATTTCTGACATAACAAAACCTCTCCTTATTATAAAATAATCTGTCTTCATTTTATTGAATATAGTCAAAACACTCTGTAGAACCATCTTCGCATTATTGCTATAATATCTATCTAATAATTCGATTATATAATATCACAAATTGTATATTATTACAATATTTTACCAAGTTTGCAACAGCAGTCATTTATTTAATACCAACATATCCTATTATCACAACAGCTTCTGCCGCTTTATAAATTCCAATAAATATAAGATATCTAAGTAACCTATCTATAAACATCCCTAAAAATGAATAAAACTGCATAAAAAGTGAGTAAACTGTACCCCCCGACAAGTTCAAATAAAACAGACTGTCTTTTTCATTGTCTATCTTACAAGGTACAGTTTACCCCATTTCCATCATGTCTCTATTAAATTACACCGTACTCCAGTCCACATTAATCTTAATTGGCTCTGCTTCCGACATCTGCTTGTAAATCTGATACTTCTCCTTTGAATAAGCCTCAGCCTGGCGGAATAGCTCTTCTGCCTGTTCCGGGAAAGCATTTTCCAGGGAACTGTAACGAACCTGTCCGAGGATGAATTCACGGAAGCTCTCCGTAGGTTCCTTAGAATCTAAGACAAAGGGATTCTTGCCTTCCGACTTCAAATCAGGGTTATAACGGAACAGGTGCCAGTAACCGCAGGCAACCGCCTTCTTAATCGTTGCCATGCTTCTTCCCATACCTTCCTTGATACCATGGTTGATACAGGGTGAATATGCGATAATGATGGATGGTCCGTGGTGTTCCTCAGCTTCGCGAAGTGCTTTGATCAGCTGGGTATTATCGGCATTGATACCTACCTGCGCCACATAGACATTACCGTAGGTCATCATCATACGGCCAAGATCCTTCTTGCCCTGTCTCTTACCGGAAGCTGCAAATTTGGCAATTGCAGCTATCGGGGTTGACTTGGATGCCTGTCCGCCGGTATTGGAATAAACTTCGGTATCGAATATCAATACATTGATATCCTCTCCGGATGCCATGACATGATCCAGACCGCCGTAACCGATATCATAAGCCCAGCCGTCACCACCGATCAGCCAGATGGACCTCTTGGTCAGATAATCCCTGTTTTCCTTAATCTCATTGACCAGCTGCGTAATTTCTACATCGGTAGAAATGAAATTTTCCAGCACATCAATAACCTTTTTACTGGCTTCCTCCGAGGCTTTACTGTCTTCTTTATAGTGAATCCAGTCATGGAAGGCTTCTTTCACCTTTTCTTCTACATTCATACCATTCAGCTTATTCATATTATCATGCAGCTTATTGCGAAGCTGCTTTACTGCAAGGTACATACCAAAGCCGAACTCAGCATTATCCTCGAATAAGGAATTTGCCCAGGAAGGACCTTTTCCTTCCCGATTGATGGTATAAGTCGTGCTCGGAGCAGACGAAGCCCAGATGGAAGAACATCCGGTAGCATTCGCAATCATCATTCTTTCACCGAATAACTGGGTAACCAGTTTTACATAAGGAGTTTCACCGCAGCCTGCACAGGCACCCGAGAACTCATATAAAGGAGCTTTGAACTGACTATCCTTGAAGGCCGGGCCATAGGACAGATTTTCCTTGAAGCTGATGTGTTCTACAGCATACTCCCAGTTCTGGATTTCCTTCGGAATCTGGGTCTCAATCGGCTGCATGATCAACGCTTTACCTTTCGCAGGACAGACGTCGGCGCAGTTACCGCAACCGGTACAGTCCATCGGACTAAGCTGTATCTTATAATGATAGCCTTCAAAATTCTTCCCGATAGCCTTCTTTACTACAAAGGTCTCCGGAGCATTTCTGACTTCCTTCTCCTCTAAAAGGAAGGGTCTGATTACTGCATGGGGACATACATAAGAACACTGATTACACTGGATACAGCGTTCTTCAATCCACTCCGGAATATTAACAGCGATACCACGCTTTTCATACGCTGTCGTACCCATCGGGAAGGTACCGTCTTCTCTTCCCGTAAATGCACTTACAGGCAGATCTCCACCCTTCATCTCCGACATCGGACGCATGATCTTACGGATGAATTCCGGTTCTTCTACAGTTGTAGGTTCTTTAATATCGAGGTTCTTCCATTCCTTTGGTACATGAACCTTATGAATGGATTTGATACCCTGATCCACAGCATCCTGATTCATCTTAACAATTTTCTCGCCTTTTTTGCCATACATTTTATAGATACCGGCTTTTAACTGCTCTACAAAGACATCCTCCGGCAATACATCCGTTAATTTAAAGAAAGCACCCTGCATTACCATGTTAATACGATTTCCCAGGCCGATTTCACTGGCAATCTGAATGGCATTGATGGTATAGAATTTAACATCCTTTTCTGCAATCTGCTTCTTCAGTATGCTAGGAAGGTTTTTCTCAAGCTCTTCTCCTTCCCAAAGGGTGTTTAATACGAATACTCCTCCATTTTTGATACTTTGGATGATATCATATTTATTGACATAGGATTGATTATGACAAGCCACATAATCTGCATGGGATACCAGATAGGTGGAACGAATCGGCTCCTTTCCAAATCTCAGATGGGATACGGTGAGACCGCCGGATTTCTTAGAGTCATAATCAAAATAAGCCTGAACCTTTAAATCAGAATTTGATCCGATGATCTTAATGGCTTCCTTGTTCGCACCAACAGTACCATCGGAACCTAAGCCCCAAATCTGGCAGGAAATCATTCCTTCCGATTCTGCCTGGAAGCCTTTCACCGGTTCCAGCGAGGTCTTGGTTACATCATCATTAATTCCAATGGTGAAGCCGTCCTTCGGTTTATTCTGCTTCAGATTCAGATAAACAGCAGCAATATGACTTGGATTGGTATCCTTTGAGCCCAGTCCGTAACGTCCTCCGATAATCTGAGGAGCATTCTCAACATTCCTATAACAGGAGCATACATCGAGATAAAGGGGCTCGCCAATGGCACCAGGCTCCTTGGTACGATCGAGAACTGCTATCTTCTTCACTGATTTCGGTATCGCCTGCAGGAAATGTTCCGTTGAAAATGGTCGATAAAGGTGTACCTTAACAAGTCCATACTTCTCACCAAGCTTGTTAAAATAATCGATCGTCTGCTCAATGGTCTGAGTTACGGAACCCATGGCAATGATCACATATTCCGCATCAGAGGGGCCATAATAATCAAACAGCTCGTATTTTCTTCCGGTGTATTCATCCATTTTCTTCATATATGCCTCAACTACCGGAACAATATCCTCATAAAATGGATTCGATGCCTCTCTGCCCTGGAAATAGATATCCGAATTCTGAGCCGTACCTCTTATTACGGGATGATTTGGCGAAAGGGAACGGTTACGGAACTGTCTGACTGCTTCCATATCCACCATTTCTGCATAGTCTCTGTACTCCAGAGCTTCAATCTTCTGAACCTCATGGGAGGTACGAAAGCCATCGAAGAAATGAACAAAGGGTAACCGGCCCTTGATTGCCGATAAATGGGCGATCGGAGCCAGATCCATAACCTCCTGCACGGAACCGGATACCAGCATTGCACAACCGGTCTGTCTGGTCGCCATTACGTCCTGATGGTCACCAAAGATATTGAGTGCATGGGCAGCAATCGCTCTTGCACTGACATGTATGACACCAGGCAGCAATTCACCGGCGCATTTATACATGTTAGGAATCATAAGTAGTAAGCCCTGGGATGCGGTAAAGGTAGTCGTCAAGGCACCTGCCTGTAAGGAGCCGTGAAATGCACCTGCCGCTCCTGCCTCCGACTGCATCTCTACGACATTCACTTCCTGACCGAAGATATTCTTTCGTCCGTTCGCAGCCCATTCATCCGTTGATTCTGCCATACCTGATGAGGGTGTGATGGGATAGATAGCAGCTACCTCGGTAAAGGCATAGGCTGCATAAGCCGCTGCGGTATTTCCATCCATCGTCATTTGAATTTTTGACATTTTGTACCTCCAATAACTTCTTAGAATATTTTATAGAATTCATGACTATTTTCTCAGGCTGTCACAGCAGCTGCACTGCAACAGCCATGGAAATTATCTATAGCTGACTTCCGTTATCAACCCAGTCCTTTGCATCAACCACGCGATCAATTGACGGTTTACTCACATTATCTACCTGACCATTGGTTTCTCCGTTCTGCCAGGCAGCAGTTCCTTCGCTATTGGTTGGTTTCGGTGAACTAAGCCGTTTATTATTCTTACCTTGATAGTTATCCTTACCTTTTATGAGCATAATTGCTTCCTCCATTTCATCATATTAATTTCGCTTCCAATCTGGTAATACATCAATCAGACACCTTTCACAGGTTTTCATCTTTTGTATCTATACTCTGTTTCATTGTTTCCTATTTTCAAAAGAACTATTACGTTCAAATCAATGTTACAATTAATATTTTTATCATAATAAAAAGTTTAACTTGGTAAATTCCTGCGTCGAATAAAATTGCTAACGACTTCATAAATTCATACAAATATACACTCTTTAGGATCATTTTATAGTATAGGATGTTTTAAGCTTCAATAAAAAAGGAAGCGTAGGATTTTCATTAGAAAATCCTGCACTTCCTTAGAATATCATTATTACTGCCATTCAATAACAGTTTATTTGTTATAAAAATATTTTGAATAACCCAAACCGTTCCTACCGTATCAAGGTCTTATTCTTATGATAGTAAAGATAACCCGCTAAGATGATTCCAAAGCATACTAGGAAATAATAGATAAACAGCGGATGATTAACACTTCCTAACAGTATGACCAGGGAGCCAATAATGGCTAATACCGGAATAACATAGCCCTTGATATTACCCTTAAGTGTCCCCATTTTCGTAAGCCTCATGACAGCAATATATAACACGATATAATTCACATAACTGATGCCTATCGCTATTTCCGATACATCGCCTCTCATATTCCATTTCTGAGTAATATAATGGATTATCATCCATAACAGAGACAATAGATAAGAAAAAATCGCCGAGTTGACCGGCATCTGCCCCATGTTCTCATCTTCTTTTTTCAACCATGCGCTTCCGGGCACCATATTCCTAAGAGCCATGGAATAAGGCATACGAATGAAGCCAAGGGTAAGACCGTTCACCGTTCCTAATACCGATATAATAACAAAGATAAGAATGATTTTGGCACCTACATCGCCAAATAATCTGCTGGCAGCAGTGAACACTGACGCATCCCCCTGTGCAAGAATGGTATCGGGGCCGATCAAAGACGTAATTCCTACAAAGTAAGCAATGTAAGCGAATAGAATTAGAAGAGGTGAAATCGTCAAGGCAATAGGCAGATTTCTTTTACTGTCCTTAATCTCATGACAGATGGAAGTAGATACAATCCAGCCATCAAAGGAAAATGCAATTGGTGCAAACGCTGCAAGCCATCCAAAGGAAGAGGTTGCCGCTGCTTTAAATCCATGGAGGCTTTCCGCAGAAAGCTCGCCCGGTTTTCCAAGTAGGAAGCCTGCAATTGCTATGATAATTAACGGAACCGTCTTTATAATCATGGAAGCATTTTGAAAATAACCACCCAGCTTAGCTGATATCGTGTTGAGGATGAATAATAACGTCATATTGAATACACCAATGAGTACTGTGACCTCCAGCGAATAGTCGATGCCTAACAGCTGACTGATGTAAATTCCGGTTACCCAGGACACAACTGCACAAAGGGAAGGCATATAAAGGAAGGTCTGGAACCAGCCAAAGGCACAGGAAGGTCCTATTCCGACAAACTCTTCCGTATACGCAATCAATCCGCCCGGCTTGTCCGTCAGATTAGCCAATTGGGATATGGTCAGACATCCGAATATGATTGCTATCGCAGCAACAACGAATATGATAATACCCAATAACACATTACCATTGGTATAACTAAGTACATTGTCTGCCTTAAAAAATATGCCAGAGCCGATTACAACTCCGGTAATCATCGTTATCGCAGTAAATAACCCATATCTTCTTTGATTCATTTTTAAACTCCTTTAGTCACGTAAAGTTAGCCAACTTTACAAAGATAACACCTTACCCTGCAAAACGCAAGAGCATATTTATCTTATATTGTTGCTATCAGAAAAGGAATTTATGAGGAATTTATTAGTTTTATAAAAGGAAAGCCGTCATTTTGTTAAAATTGATAAATCATAGCATGGCTTCTATTTGCTTCCTTGCTTTTTTATCGAGTATTTCACCCGTAAGGGCAAGGGTAATATAATTTTCTATGGCACAGGAGGCTTTCTTCTTACTGCTTATAATTAAGACATTCAGAATATCCATTAAGACCAGTTTTCTCATTGTTTCTTTGATTTCCAACAGATTGATTTCGATCAACCTGTCAGTAATGATTTCCTGCAAATGCGGTTTATAGTTCAGAAGTATCTCCAAGGATTGAATGCATTGGCGAACTGTAATCGGCTTTTCATCGTGAAGGATTTGTAAATAATCCTCGACTGCAGAATCGATCCGATTATCTTTATCCCATCTCACATTGTCAGCCAGTAACATCAACCCGATACTCCTTTGGTAAGAGTTATCACTGGCAAGCTTATGATGAAAAACATCCCAAAATGGATAAACATCCTCGGAATATTGTGAGCGATACTTTAAAAGAAGGAAAGCCTGATAGCGAAGGGCATCATCCTTCTCTGAAAGCCATTCCACCAATTGCGGTAAATCCTCCATCTGATCACACATAATAAAAATTATATCTGCCTGATCCCAGCATTTTACCCACAGTCTGTTCTGATGAATTACATAGAAAGATTGCCTGTGTATTAACAATACTTTCCGCTTTTTCTGTTTTTCAGAACCCGGTAAATAAAAAGATCCCAAGCTCTTATAATACTTTTATACATCATTTTTATATATTACTTTTACTTATCACTTTTCTTAATTACTTTACTATTATCTCATTTTTTTACCCAAGGATTATCGGCACTTAATATACCAGCTCCGCAAGCAGCTCCTTTACCGTAGTCATTTTCGTCAAACGATGAACATTATCACCACAGAAGATAAGGCCTTCCTTTATATTCCCTTCCACCGCATTGATCAGTGCCTTCGTAATACAGTAAGGTGTATCCTTCGGATTGCAGTGTTCCAGACAGTTAAAGCATTTCTTCACGGCAATTCTTCCGTTCGTATCAACCGACTGCAGAAAAGGATTCATTAGTGCGCGCCCGGGCATACCGACAGGGCTGATCACGATCTTGATATCTTCTTTTTTTGCTGCCAGATAAGCATCCTTATATTCCTGGCTCGCATCACATTCTTCCGTCACCACAAAACGTGTCGCGATCTGAACGCCGTCAGCACCAAGCTCCATCGCATGCATAATATCTTCTTTGTCGAAAATACCTCCTGCGATTACTACAGGAATATCCCTATTATACTTCGCTTCATATTCCTTCTTGCATTCAATGATACCCTTCATCTCTGTATCATAATCCAGCTCATCGATATGATCCAGCTGTTCCTTACTAAAACCAAGGTGCCCTCCTGCCCGCGGTCCTTCGATAACTATAAAATCGGCAGTTGTATTATACTTTTTATCCCACATCTTAAGAATTACGGCAGCAGCCCTGATACTGGACACAATCGGAGCAATCTTTGTTTTAAAGCCCTTCACTAATTCCGGTAAGGATACCGGCAGACCGGCACCTGAGATGATTACGTCAGCTCCACCTTCGCAGGCAGCCTTAACATATCTGTCATATTGCTTTGTTGCAACCATGATATTTACACCGACGATTCCGCCGTTTGCAATGTCCTTTGCCAATTTGATATGCTTCTTAATAGCAAATAAATTGCTTTCTATCTGATGTCTATTAAAATCCGGTTCATCATATCCGATCTGTGCTGTTGAAATAATTCCTATACCGCCTTCTTGGGCAACTGCACCTGCCAGCCTGGATCTGCTGACACCAACACCCATTCCACCTTGTATGATGGGGATTCTGGCGATTAAATCACCTATGATTAATGGTTTCATTCTCATATATAATCTCTCCTGATCATCTGGATTGCTCATTTTATCAAATATACTTTGATAATCAAACTATTAGCTTTTTATGTACCGGTGTTTCCACCGGGTTAAGCTTATTATAATGCATACACAGATTTGTTGTCAATATGGTGTAGTATATTTTTCTATTTTACGTAGTATTTATAACTACATAACCACATTTTAACATTTTTACACATTATTATTAACTCTACGTTCCCAATATAAGTAAAGAATGACAAGTGCCGGAAAAAGGATACTTTTTCCCTTCCAGTGCTTATCATTCATCATATTTTTCTATTCCGTAAAAGGAGCCATAGCTATCCTAATAAAATAGCCCTGGTCATGCTGGCAAACCGGACATTCCTTCGGAGCTTCTTTTCCCCAATGAACATGACCGCAATGCAGACACATCCAACCGGTTTCCACATCGCAGACATAGAGTTTATTTTCTTCCAGTAATTCGGCAAAACGAGCAAATCTGTCGCCATGCGTTTTTTCTATTCCTGCTATCATATGAAAGGAACCTGCAATTTTCGGAAATCCCTCTTCTTTCGCAACATCACCAAAGTTCTTATAAATCGGATCATATTCCTCATATTCATTATGCTGTGCGGATCTTAGCAGCTGTGCGATGTCTTTATAAATATCAACCGGATATCCTCCGTCAACATGAATTGTCTCACCTGCAAAATCCTTCAGATGATTATAAAAAATCTCGGCATGTTCCTTTTCCTGATCAGCCGTGAAACGGAAGATGGCTTCAATTACATGCTGATGCTCCTTTTTTGCCTGGGAAGCGGCAAAAGTATAGCGGTTCCTTGCCTGGCTTTCTCCGGCAAATGCTCTCATCAGATTATCCTTTGTCTGACTGTTTTTAAAATCTACTGGCATATTCAAACCTCCAAACTCAATATGGTTATATTATAGCCAATTTATAAAAAATAATTATTCTTCTGGTTTAGGATTAAAAGGTTTATCATTAGAATATCAATAAAAATCCCGCAGCTGATATGTTAAAATCAACTGCGGGACAATGCATTTATTATTTTGTATGTCTTTTCTTAATCTTGAGACGATTCATAGCCCGGTTCAACGCCGCCATGGTCTGGTAATATTCCATGATGCTTAATTTCTGACGCAGCTTTTCTTCAGCCGTGATTTTGGCTTCCTCTGCGCGATGTAAATCGATATCTTCCGGTCTTTCTATTGTATCTGCAAGTATAATTACTTTTTTCGGTGTTATCTCAACAATACCGTCACTTACAGCAGCGAAATTCCATTCACCATCGACTTGAAATCTCAATTCGCCTGCACTTAAGCACGTAACCATCGCTTCATGGTTTGCCAATATACCGTGCTCTCCATCAATGCTGGGGAATACGAGCATCTCACATTCCCCACTAAAGAAAGGATGGTCACTTGCTATGATATCAATATTAAATTTAGTAGCCATAGCTCCTCCTATTCAGAGGCTGTTGCGTGATAATATCATATTTCATAATATCATCTGCAGCATCCCATTATTTATTTGCATCAATCAGCTTTGCTTTTTCGATTACTTCATCAATGGTTCCTACATTAAGGAATGCTGACTCCGGATAATTATCCATTTCACCGTTAATGATTGCCTTGAAGCCCTTGATTGTTTCGCTTAACGGTACATATTTACCCTGAATACCGGTAAAGATCTCAGCAACATTGAAGGGCTGGGATAAGAACTTCTGGATTTTTCTTGCACGGTATACAGCAATCTTATCCTGCTCATCCAGTTCTTCCATACCAAGAATTGCAATAATATCCTGAAGCTCCTTGTATTTCTGAAGAAGCTCCTGAGTCTTTCTTGCAACTTCATAATGCTCTTCACCTACTACATCGGGCTCAAGGATTCTTGAAGTTGACTCAAGGGGATCAACAGCCGGATAGATACCCTGCTCTACGATCTTACGTGACAATACGGTGGTCGCATCAAGATGAGCGAAGGTATTGGCAGGAGCCGGGTCAGTTAAGTCGTCGGCCGGTACATATACCGCCTGTACGGAAGTAATGGAACCATTCTTAGTAGAGGTAATTCTCTCTTGTAATTCACCAACTTCGTTAGCCAGAGTCGGCTGGTAACCTACGGCGGAAGGCATACGTCCGAGCAAAGCGGAAACCTCG
>DATMUM010000175.1:0-15706 GCA_035564175.1 Mobilitalea sp. | reverse complement strand
CCAGCCCGGTAACGATGGAAGATGCCACATATTTTCCTTCCGAGATAAATAAAATCCGAAGCTGCAGATTTTCTGTCTTACCCAAGGTATCCCAGGTAAGATCAATCACAAATTTCTCATTGCCAGGAAGGATACCCGAGGCATTTTGCATACGACAGCTTAGCATACGGCTTTTCGGTATAAGAAACTGTTCGGAGTCTTTTTTCTGCTGGCTGATATCAACATAAGGAGTAATGCCGGTATATTTTTGAAGATACATCTGAATGGCGGTGGCTGTGTCGCCGTAATGCATAATCTTTCCTTCCTGCAGCACGATACATTTATCGCAAAGGTTTTCGATGGTTTCCATATTATGGCTTACATATAGAACTGTCTTACCTTCGTTTTCTGCTACATCACTCATCTTGCCGAGACATTTTTTCTGGAACTTGTTATCGCCTACCGCAAGAACCTCATCCATAACCAGAATTTCATTGTCCAGATGTGCGGCCACAGAAAAGGCCAGTTTAACGTACATACCACTGGAATAACGCTTCACGGGAGTATCTATGAATTTCTCAACCTCTGAAAATTCGATGATCTGATCCAGCTTCCTGTTAATCTCAGCCTTCGACATGCCCAGGATTGCACCGTTCATATATACGTTCTCACGCCCTGTCAGCTCCGGATGGAAGCCGGTTCCGACTTCCAGCATACTGGCGATACGGCCCTTGATATAGATTTCACCCTCCGTCGGTGCCGTTACTCTGGATAAGAGCTTTAGGAGCGTCGATTTACCGGCACCGTTTCTGCCAATGATGCCAACTCTGTCCCCCTGACGGATCTCACAGTTAATATCACGTAGTGCCCAGAACCTTCCGCCCTCCGGATTACTCCTTTTACCAATCATCAGATTCGGCGATTCCTTGCCCCTGATTCTGGCAAACAGATCCTGCAGATCTCCCTTTAAGGTAGCTCCGCCGATTGTACCTATTCTGTATTGCTTTGATACCTGCTCCATTGTAATTATTGTATTACTGCCCATATCCATTACCCCTATACTGTATCCATAAATGTCTTTTCCACTTTACTGAACAAGATGATCCCCGTAAGTAAGACAAATAGTGTTGTTCCAACGCTCATTAATACATAAAAGAGATCAACCGTCCCTTTCCCAAAGAAAGCATATCGGATGGTTTCAATGATTGGTGTCATAGGATTGTACATATACAGCCCTCTCACTTTCTCCGGAACCAGGGATACGGAATAAGCAATCGGTGTTGCATACATCCACAGACTCACGCCAAAGGAAACCATCATCGCAAGATCCCTGTACTTCGTTGTAATCGCCGATATGATAATGCCAAAGCCCAAGGACAGGCAGGCCATTTCAAGAACAAACAGGGGAACCAGGGCAATCATCCAGTTAGGCTGGTAAGCGTAAGCGGGATTCATCAGGAAGTAGATATAGAATGCCAGAAACATCGCGATTTGTATCGCAAGGGATATCAGATTGGTGATTACCACCGATATCGGAATGATCAGCCTTGGAAAATACACCTTTCCAAATATATTAGCATTCGACACAAAGGTGGAGGAGGTAGTTGTAAGACAGCTTGCAAAATAGGTCCAGAAAATATTATTGCACATATAAAACAGGAACGGCGGAATACCGTCCGTGGGCAGCTGCGCGATATTACCGAAGATTACAGTGAATACAACCGTTGTCAGCAGGGGCTGTAAAACAGCCCACCCAGGCCCCAGGATCGTCTGTTTATAATTTGCAATGAATGTCCGTCTTACAAATAGCAGTGACAAATATCGATATCGAAACAGTTCCTTTAAATTAATCTGAAACCAGCTCTTTTTTGATTTGATCACATAATCCCAATGCTCCTGCATTTAAACACCGCCTTGAATGAAAGATAAATATTTCATCAATTGCTGTTCCCAGCTGTAACCTAAAACTGCATCCCTATCTCCGGTATAAACCACTTTACCACTGGTAAGTTTCGCTTGATATTGCTGCAGTAAATATTCCTTCAGATAGATCAGGTTTGTGTTATAGTCTATTTCCTCAAGTGCGATACCAGCTTTGGTCTGCGCAAGGATTTCACTGATTTCCGCACCTGGCTCCTTCCCCGATATGATGACAATAACCGGCTTAAATTCCCCTAAATATTCCATGATCTTTAGTGGTATGCAGCCTATGTCGCAGCCTTCATTCCGGATTATACCAAACAGCAGGTCTGCATCGCTCTGGAGCTTTTTTGATTCCTTTGCAGTAACATAACCATGGTTTACATAGCAATGTTCACAGCCGTATTTATAAGCCACAGAAAGCATCGCTTCCGATTCGCTTCCGGCATAGTGGAACCTGATAGCATTCCGTGGGATCAGCCCTTGCGTAATCAGCCCTGCTATCGCTTCAAAGAGCATATCTGGATGGAATCTATCCGCATATGTCTTACCAGTATATACAATATTCAAAATCCTCGAATCCGGTTCCTTTGTAATGGCACCTTCCTTACATTTATTTATCTTGAAACCGTTATAGACAACTTTAAGCTTCTTCGCCTCTTCCTTAGTTAAGCCCAGCACCTCGATAAAGGATTGTCGTTCACCATGAGAAACGGAAATGATATATTTCGCATGGTTATATATGAAATGTTCCGTTTCAACAGCAATCCGGTTTCTCTCCCCACTGGCGTTCAAAGAATGAAGCTTATCACGCATGTCATAGACCCAATCAAACCGAAGCTTCTTTTTAAGCATATGATTAGCTTTCTTTTTAAGCATATGATTAGCTTTCTTTTTAAGAAGGATCATCATCATCTCAATGGGTCCCTCTTCGTAATACCCATTCTGCCCTCCAACGGAGGTGATAATGGTAAATCTGCTTTGGGAGGCAGCCATTATTTTAATAACCTCTCTGGCATATCTCCGGCCCAGCGCTGCTTTTTCCCTGGATAAGGCCTTTTCATAGACACGATCCGCACGTAAGTTATCAAGACTCAGAAGAATGCGGTTATAAATCCGAAGCAGTACAGAGAACGGCGAGTTCCATCCTTCCCGCTTCACCCTGCGGGCATACCGTCCGTATAAGGTCTTATGCTTCTTCGCTTTTTCACTGTACTGCTGAAACAGCTTTGAGCTGTAGATATGAAGAAATCTTCTTGAGATAATGCGTACCGGCGACAGTTCCTGCTCGAGCGCTTCATCCTCTACGGCTGTTCCATAAAGCTTTGGATGAGTCGTAACAATATAGGGCTTGCGCCCTCTCCCAGACAGATAACCTGCCAGTGCGGTCATTCTTTTTGATCCGACCAGTTTATCAACATTAAAGCAATCTGCAACAATAATCACCGGATTATCTTTACTGCCTGACGGCTTTCCGCTAGGGCAGTCGTTGCATGATAATGAAATATCCTGCTTCGAAAGCTTACATATATATTTCCTGTTAATCTGAATCAGATATTTATTATTTTTTCGTTTCATATTAACTCCATAATGCAAGATGGTTCCCCCTAATCAGATACCAACTGTAAATCATTGTAATAAGCATTGCCAGCTATTAATCACTGTGTTATGCATTACCAGCTGTTAATCACTGTGATAAGCATTGCCAGCTGTTAATCACTGTGATAAGCATTGACAACTGTAAATCACTGTGATAAGCATTGCCAGCTGTAAATCACTGTAATAAGCATTGACAGCTGTAAATCACTGTATTATACTTTGCCAGCTGAAATGATACTCTAACATGCTTTTGTTGTAATCAATATTCCCCGTATTATCAATCAGCTCCAATCTTTTGTCCTTATTCATTAATAATTGGTAAATGGCATTGCCTATAGAAACCCCGTTACTTTCCGTTAGAATTCCCGTTATGCCGTCTTCAATCAGTTGCTTTGCTCCAATTGTCGCTGTGCTTATGACGGGTTTTCGCAAGACCTGGGCTTCTGCTATGGAAAGGCAGAATGCTTCCGTATACGATGGCTGTACATAGATATCGCAGGCATCCAGATAAGGATTCGGATTGATCAGCATCCCGGTAATTGTAATTTTTCCTTTTAAGCCAAGGGTTTCTATCCTTTCTTCGAGAAGTTTATGTTCCAAACCGTCACCGACAAAATACCAATGGAAATCAATTCCCCGATCACTTAAGACCTTCGCTGCGGCAACTGCAAGATCAAAGCCCTTTTCCGGATGCAACCGCCCGCAGGAACAGAGGATTGCCTTACCCTGTACGGTTTCTGCCTTGTATTCCTTGGCTCGCCTTCTTATTACGTCAGGATCAATCAAATTCCGAATCACCGTAATTTTATCCTTGAATGCAGGGTATGCCTTCGATAACATGGCAGCAACGCCATCACTGACAGCAACTATCTTATCGGCAGCTTGAAATAGCCGTTGATGCAGTTCATAATCCATAATTTCGCCATGATGATAGAACAGGATTTTCTGCTCTGCTCCTATTACTTCTATAACAAACTCCGCTGTTTCACTATGCTTGTATGCGACTGCATAATCATAATACTTAGGAAAGAAATGCTTTTTCATATTCCTTCTGTATTCATTTCTTAATCCGACCTTTACTCCATCCTCCGCTTTCTGAAAGGAAAGGACATGCAGCAGCTTCATCCATATGTAAAGCCATAGGTATTTCACCGACAGCTTGCACCGTTGTTCCTTCACATAAATCATTTTTACCTTTTTATTGATCTGATCAAGCAAATCATATTCCGGATGCAGGATATATAGATCTACCGACAATCTTTCATAATCAAGGTGATTTAGGCAGTCGACCAGTGACCTTTCGACACCACCAACGGATAAGACATCATTCACGAACAGTATCTTTTTTTTCATCGTTCATTCTATCCTATTATTACAGGTCTAATTGTTATTTTATCCTATTATTACAGGTCTAATTGTTATTCTATCCTATTATTACAGTTCTAATTGTTTTTCTATCCTCTCATTACAGCTCTAATTATTTTTCTATCCTCTCATTACAGCTCTAATTGTTTTTCTATCCTATTCATTACAGTTCTAATTGTTTTAATTCTTTTGCCGGAATACCGGCAGCGATTACATTACTGCGGATATCCTTATTCACAAGGGAACAGGCCCCAATTACCGATGCTCTGTGTACGGTAATATCTCCGACAAAGCTGGATCTTGCTCCGATCCAGCAGCCATCCTCTATGACGATGGAATGGCTGATGCCTTCCCCTGCTCTTCGGCTTTGATCTCCAATCTTATGAGAACCGGTCAAGAACCGGACTTCAGGTCCGATATCGCAAGAGTTGCCGATGGTAACATTACCAAGGCCATGTACGATAAAATCAGCACCGACCCAGCAATTGTTACCTACCTTTAGATGCCCGTATAACGTAATAGGCCCTACGATCTTTGTTCCTTCACCAATCTCATGGCCAAGCAGACGAAGAAGCTTCGCTTTCTTCTTCCAATACCTGTCGTCAGTACCCTGATATAACCTGTTGATGGCAAAGCTCACAATTCTTCTCTTGATACCCGTCAGCATACCGAATACCTCCTCAGCGCTTCCATAAAGCTTTGAAGCTTACTGCCTTTTTTAGAAGCTTGTTTGCCTTATCCCATCCGAGTACAAGGCTTAGCAAATACATTCCTATCTCTGCCCCGCTTCCACCCAGAAGCAGTGACCGACAGTTCTTCAAGCGTCTGCTGATCACAGCCCGATGCTCAGGGGTTTGTGCTGCTGTATCGCTAGCAATCTTTATCATCAGCTCCCTGCATTTGTTATGCAGGATGTGCTTTTGTCTTTTATCATATTTATCTTTGTCCGCTTCCGCTTTTAAGCCTTCAATAATATCCAGATCCGCATAAAGGTTCGCCAAGCTTCTCTGAAAGGTCAGGGAAGCTGCTCGGTTTCTGCGATAGTTGTATGCATATAGATCCAAGACTTTAGCTATCTTTAAATTTGCAAAAACTCTCGCGGACCATTCTTCATCCTCATCCAGAATTCCTGTTTTCATAAACAAATCATTTTGGTAGATAAAATCCCTCTTTAATATATAGAGCCAGGGCATTGGCAATGCAGGAACCGAATAGAATACATCCTTCGTTATATCGCCGTTTTTGTCATACAGACTGGACATAGTAATATGAGTGACTTTATATTGTTTGTCCTCCGCTTCATAATAATCATAAAAATGAAAGGTAAACAGCTCCGTCGCTCCGTTAAGCTTATTGATAATATGACTAAGTATCCCCTCGGCAAGGAAGTCATCCCCGTCAACAAACATGACATATTTACCGGTCGCATAACGTATTCCTGTATTACGTGCTTTCGCTGCTCCTTCATTCTTCTTATGTATTACCTGAATAAATGGATATTCGGCGGCATACTCATCGCAGATTAGTGGACTATTATCGGTTGAGCCATCATCGATTAATAAGATCTCAAGGCTTAAGCCTTCATAACCTGCCAACGATTCGAGACATTGGCGGATATAAGTCTCCAGATTATAGACGGGTATGATGATAGATAAAGCAGGCGTGTTATTAACCGGGTCAGCTTGAATGCTTTTATGTATATTTTCTAATGTTTTATCCGCTATTTTCTTGGAATTTTCTGTTATTCCCATGGATATATCTGCTATATCCATAATCCCGAATTGCTTCAGCCAACCAGACAGCTCCTTCCAGTAACACTGTAAAATGGCGCGCCACTGCGTGTTATTATTTATCTCTGAGGTTTCAAAATTATTGCTGTAATAAAGACTCTCCTTCTGGGAGCCGGTAATTGTAACCGGAAAGGGCTGATATCTCAGGGTGGTGAATCTCGTCCCCTGCATATAGGCAGCAGCTGTCAGCCATAGATCATCCGATTGCAGGGTAAGCTCCTTCATCTTAGCCTTGTCAAATACGTTACTATGCAGTGAATGAGGTGGAAATAGAGTTCCGCTGCCGCTGTTAATTCCAAGACATTGCTCATCAGACGTTTTTTCAAAAGCCGGCTCCCATATAATTGGACTAAGGATATTATCTTTATGGAACCTGCTGCTTGAAGAACAAATAATGTTGTTCGGCACTTTTTTGTTCAGTTTCAATAAGTTCATTATCATATTCTTTGGGTAAAACATATCATCATCGAATACAATCACGATATCCTCCGGATGTTCCTTCATGGTATAATAATATTTCTTATGGGAACGCAAATCCTCACAAAAGCGGATGGTAAGTCCACGCTTTATCTGTGCAATAAGCTCCTTTGGCAGGGAAGTCAGACCTTTTTTAAACTGGCTTTTGGCAAGCCAAAGGATGACCTCATCTGCTTTCACACTCTGCCTTAGAATCGTCTCTACTGCGATCCAGGCGGTATCAATCCTAGCCGGATATGACGTCAGGGAAGCAATAACCTTCTTTCTTCGCTTCACTGCTGTAACGCCGTATCTTTTGGCTCTTCTATGCTGAAAGATTTTCACCAGAATACCATTAAAATACCACCTGCACAGCCAGGAGCTGCAGCTGGCAAGGAATAGGTACAGTTTATTGTTATTCTTTTTATAATGGTAAAAGAAATAAAAATAGAGAAAATACAATAAGGAATACAAACTTGTAACCACCTGCTGCTTTCCTGACCATTTTAGTTTCTTGCTCTATATTCATATATTACTGAGATCAAGTAAATATGTTACAACACGGGATCAACCTTTCGAATCAGCTTTGCCGGGTTACCCGCCCATATTTCACCGTCCGGTACATTCCTTGTAACCACCGAACCTGCTCCGATAATACTTTTTTCTCCGATTATAATGCCTTTCAAAAGGATGGAATGGGCTCCGATAAAGGCTCCTTTTTTAATCAGTACATCAGATACGGCAATATTCGAGTCGCCTTGATGAACCCTCTCCTCATAATCCAGGGAATGAAAATCCGTATCATAGATTTTGCAGCCGGCTCCGATATAAACATCATCCTCCACCGTAATGGAACTGAAGGCAACTAAGGAGGCATTAGATATTCCTACCCGGTTCCCGATACGAATCCTACCACCTTTTTTCACCAGCATTGTCGTTCTTGTCTGTCCACCGATGGGATTGGATTTGAGAGAGGAATTCATAGTAACATCATTTCCAATTGTTATCTTTCCTCTTGAAAATACCTTTATCCGTCCGTTGATTCTAAGATTAGCTCCATACTCAACTAAGTTTAACTTTAGAATTAGGACGTTAACCAGTTTGCCTGGCAGACGGATGATGCTTCTGATAATTCGTACTAATTTACTCATTTATTTTCAAGCACTCCTTAAATAATGTAATCATTCTCTCACCCTGTACCCTGTAGTTCTTATGATTTAAGGCAAATTCCCTGGCAGCCATGCCTTTTTCCCTGAGTCCGTCATCACTTATTAATAATATCCGTTTGATGGAGGATATGATTCCGGCCTCACTTTCATCCTCGAGCGGGCAGATGTAATTAAAATATTCCTCAGGAATGCCCCCTACCCGGGTGGAAAGGACCGGGGTTCCGGAAGACATATATTCCAGTATTTTGGACGGAAAGGCATACTTGCTATGCTCTTCGGCTGACGGCTTAACGCTGATCAGTAGATCTGCCTTTAATTCGCTTTCCAGCAGCTCCTCACGATTTACTTTGCCACGGTACTTGATACGCTCATCCTTTTTCTCACATTTCCGGATATAATCCTCGCTATCACCGGAGCCAAAAAGCCATAATCTATAGTTTCCCTCCATTTTCATAAAGGCATCAACCAGTTTATTGATACCGAAATCCCTGGATAATAGCCCGGCATACATGACTGTTTTAGCATCGGTTTTACCGCAATCCATAATACCATGAAAGCTGCTTTCATCACAGAAGCCTTCCATGATGATATACTTTTTATTGGCTACCTGAAAATCATTGCGCAGGTACTTGGTAAGAAAGATATAGCAGTCAAAACTATCCTTTAGGTTAAGGGTCCGATTGCGAATCATTGACCTTAAAATGTTTTTAAGCGAGCTTCTTCCAACCTTACCATAGGAATAATCAATGGAATCGGTTATCACCGCTGCTGTCTTGCATTGAAACAGTCTGCAAAGAACCAATGCAGGAAAGGAATAGGGAAGATAGATAAAATACGACACCAGAATCTTCTCTTTGCAGCCCAGATTTCTAATCAGCCACCAGAATACGGAAAAAAAGGTTGCTATGGCAATGGTTATGTGCTTGATTATCTGAAGATTAATGGAGGGCAGCCAATATGCCGTTAAGTCAGCGGACAGCTTTTCCTTTCTCCTTCCCCAACAGAACATATTACCGTTAGGGAATGTTTTCACAGGTGGTACGGAATGTATTTCAATATCTTTGTTAAACAGTTTCATCCCCTTCAATGCCATCCTTTGAAAATACACCGGGGCATGTGACGGCTTAATTTTGCTTTCCAGAGTTATCTTATCCATCGTCGCCGGATCAATCGCCGATCCTAAATAATATATCTTCATCCAAAATATCCCCCTAGACCTGAGGCTGTTCAAGGCTAAATGAATTCAATGCAATTCTCTTGTAAGAACGATATCCTATCGTTGGCCAAGAAACAGTTTCCTGTATTCCTCATTATTTTTTTGGGTATCCATTGCTTCTTTACTGTATTGTTTCGCCCTCAAGCACCATTTTTGATATTCCGCGTCATCCATATCAATAAACCGCTGAATTGCTGTTATAAATTCATCCTCATGTTCAAGAGCTATATCATAGCCTGCTTTGAACTTTTCCAGCTGTCGCCAGGGAGTCCTGTTACTGATAATCACAGGGCAGCCATATTGTAGTGCTTCAATGATGGAGTGACCGAAGTTTTCATTCCTGGTTGGTGACAGGAACAGATGATAGTTAGCAATGAGCTCCGGTATTTTATCATGCTCAACATTGCCTTTATATTCAATCGTAGCCTTACCGCCCAATTCCTTTGCCTTCTTCATGCACACATCAAAATAGACTGTATCCTCCTTGGGTCCATAGATGTCAAATTGGACATTTCCTTTCACATTACCTGCGATCTCAATGGATTTCTCCAGATTTTTAATCGGGTGGAATCGGCCGGCAGTAAAAATACGTATCATACCACATTCCTTTTTCGGTCTATCAATCCGATCGGTATCGATGAGACTTATATCTTTAATACAGTGTGTGCTCGAACCCGGAAAAATCTTGCGCAGTTCCCGGTCTTCTTCTAATGAGGTAACGTGAAACTCAACGTTTTTGATTAACCCGGATAGCTTGATGGCTTTTATAAATACCTTCTTCTTGGAGCTCTTCAGCTGCAATGCAGATTTCATTAATTCACCCCGGGGCGATATGATCAACCTGACATTAGGATCCACATACTTCTTATAAAGCATGGCAGGAATACTATGCACGATACTGAAGATACTGCTGACAAAGATGATGGAGGGTTTCACTTTTTTGATCTGTTGAAATACCGTCCAAAGGTTATGCTGTTTCAGATAATAAACATCACTGCCGAAAATTCGGTTTTTCCCTGACTGAACCTCGTTATATGGTTTTCCTGTCCCCATTTCATAGAAGGTTGTAATAACCGAGGTATCAAAATCATTGCTGATGGCCTTCACAAGGTTAATCGCACTGACCGTTGAGCCCCCTCGGTTTCTTGACGGATAAAAACACTGGCTTAGCACCAGCAGCTTTTTAGATTTTCTATCTTCCATTTCTTCCTACTCACGATACGATTTATTAATGTTGCTATTCTTTGTACCAGTCATTTTTAATTATTTCAGCCTTACTGCACAATCCGTTCTGAAACTGATTACTTTTACCCGTCCTGTTAAGGTCTTCAATTAATAACAGCAGCCGCTCTGCAGCAATCTGGGCATTCCATATCTTTACTATAGAATAATAAGCCTTTCGTCCAAGGCTCTCGCAGAGCTCCTTCTTTGCTAGAAGAAGATTAACCTTGAAATATAAACTGTCCTGATCACCATTTTTATAAATCAGACCATTCACAAAGTCATTGATTAAATAGGGAACCGCTCCTGGCGCGTGGCTTGCTATTACTGCACATCCACTGTTCATAGCCTCATTGACAACTGCTCCCCAGCCTTCCTGAAAATCACTGGTAAAAAGAAATATATTCGCTTCATGCATATACAGTCTTACCTGTTCCGGAGATTTGGCGCCTAACAGTTTCACATAGGCTTCCAGCTTATGTTCAGCAATCATGGCTTTGATCTGTTTTTTTTCTACGCCGCTTCCTATCATATTTAACTCAAAATCATAACCTTCTTTTTTCAGTCTGGCTGCCACCAGGACTGCTGCTTCCGGATGCTTCAATCCAATAAATCTCCCACACCACAATATTTTGACCTTCCCTCTCTGCTTTCCCGCCATTAATTCGTCGACGTTATAGGGTATCGTCTTGGGAAAGTACCCCCATTTATAACATTTTCCGGGGTAAGCGCCCTGAAGCATCAGATCTCCTGAAGTATAAGCACTTGCACAAAGCATATATAATTTGCGGTTACTATATCTGTAATAAGTATCTATCCTTCTTAACCATCCCCTTGGTGACAGGAAGCGCCAGGTTCCTCTTTTATATAAGCGTTCACTGCAGCGCAGGGTTATGCCGGTGGTATTATTTTGCATTCTCTCCTTCACGAAGAGCTCGGGTGCTGCTCCAATGATTACAACATCACTTTCCCTGGCTAACCGTAAAGCCTCTTGATATGCTTCTTTACTTTTCTCTGTTTGTAACACATAAGGATAATCATCCTTGGTTTCCCAGCCCTGTTTGATTCTCCAGGTCTCCATCGAACTGGTCGCAACAAAAGTAAAATTTTCCTGCAGGATACGATACATTTCATTGCAGAAAGGGATCTGGTGATGTGTCAGATAATTAGAATAAAAAGTTATTTTCATGTTAACCTCCATGCTGCCGTTCAACCTCATTCCAATCCAGCTTGACAAGGAATATCAACACACTTAAGCTGCCGGCAAACATGGATCCTCCGACGAGAAAAGCACTCTCCGTACAGGCATGAAGGAAAACCGCAAGTAAACCAAGAAAGGAAATATAAGCCGTCCGGCTTTTGATTTTGTTTGCAAGAATATGAATATAAGCCCTTAAGTAATAGATATAGAATAACAATAACCCTGCAAGACCTAAGGAGGAATATACGCTTAAGATTCCATTATGCAAATTCTGCAGTTGGTAGCTGCTGAAATCACCAAAGAGAAACTTCTTCTGTACAGAAGATAACACTGTCTGGAAAATGTAGCTTCTTGAAGAATAATCCGCTTTCCCCCGGAATTCTAAAAAGTAGATCCATCCATGTTCATAAAGAAACGGATAAAATACCATAAAAAACGCCGGGAGCAACAATATACCAACGATCAGGGTCTTTGGTATATCATATTTTCTCTTAAGAAGAAGCAGTGCTAAGATAATCACAGCGATACCGATGCAGGTTCTGGAGCTGGTCTCGAGCAGCAGCCAGCACATATAAAAGATATCAAGTAAATTCAGTACTTTGATCCATAACTTCTTAAAGTAATTCATCGTACAGAGCAAAATGATGATTGTTATGACTAAATACATGGCTGTCTGATTAGGATTATCATACCCCAGGGTCAGCCAGGCACCGCTGGTACCGATGAAGCTTTCATATCCGGCATACTTATATTTACTGAAGGACAAGAGTGTGAAAACAATGGAAGTCAGAAAATTAATGAGGAATGTAAAATATAACATTTTCCTGTCAGGCTTCAGATAATCCATATATAGAAGATAAAAGGGCAAGGCCAGATAGCAAAACATCCGAATGACATAGTTATATAAACCAAGGTTACTTGATAATAAAAAGGACAGGAAGGAAAAGCATACCATGCAGATAATTGTTATGATCTGCTCTGTTTTATAAGGCACATATTTATTGATGCTATGATTGACCGCAAATAGAAAAGCCACCAGATTACTGAGCATAAAGCATCTGCTTGCCAAGGTTGCCAGTAACATAATATCGAAAGGCTGGGCGATATATATGGTTAAATTTGATATAAGCGTCAAATAAAAACATACCTTGAATACTTTTAAATTGATTGATTTATCTGGTTCCATTGGATACTCCTAACATCTGAGTGTATAAATGCAGGTAATTGGATAGCATTTTTTCCTTAGAGAATTTCGTTTCCACATGGTTCCTGCAGCTCTCACGATACTTTGCTTTTCCATTCTTTCTGATATTCTCGATGGCTATCTGTAAATCCAATAGCCTGTCATTATATAATACAATGCCGGTATCATTACTTAAAACTTCATCACAGGCAGTGGAATGATATGCGATAACCGGTGTACCGCAGGCCATGGCTTCTACAGAAGTCAGTCCAAAGGTCTCTTCCTTTGATGCATTGATGTATACATCAGCACTGCTGTATATCCGCACAAGTTCCTCTGCCACGTCCGTCCGTTTCACGATTATGATATTCTCCGGACAACTTTCCTCCGAAATCCCGACGAGGACAATACGGCATGCTGCCGGCAAATGCTCGGAAAGCTTAAAAAATGTATCCAGTCCCTTCTTGTCATTCCAATGATTTGCTACACCCAAAATCATGAAATCCTCTTCCGAGATACCGAACTCCTCCCGGATATTACTGCTTACCGGCCGAAAAATGTCCGTATCAATACCATTATATATAACCTGCAGGGGCATATCTCTTAGAAACGACTTTTCTGCACAGGATTTCAACCAGTTCGAAACACAGACAATACGAAGCTGCTTCAATTCGTTTAAGGCAGTCTTCTTTTCCTCACATATCTGATGGGTTGTCATATTGCAGATATCCTTTTCCTCCTTCGAAAGCTTACAATCATCTTCCATGCAGCCTGTCTGATAACCTTCACAGCCCAGCTGCGTAAAATGGTAACAGCCTCCGGTAAATCCCCAGCAGTCATGCAAGGTATATACAACTGGCACCTCGTACTTCTTTAGAAATTTCAACAGCCTCGGATAATCAATGCAGTTTTGCTGTATATTATGCAGATGAATCAAATCCGGCCGTAACTGTCTGATTTTACGGATTAATCGGATCGTTCCCAGGGACGAATGTACGAATTTTTTCCCAAAGTACCGGTTAAGTACTCTTCTCAGATAATTCTCAAAGGTAGTTTCTATCTTAAAGGAACCCTCGAGATTGCTGTCAAATGCTGCATAGGCAACGTAGCTTCGAAAGCCCTCTTTGATTAAGTGGTTATGTATCTCTTCTACTTTTCTTCCGGTGCTTCCGTACTGACAGGTAATATTAATCTGTAATATTTTCATTTCCGGATTAATATTGATCAAATCAACCTTCTGTGTCTGATCCTGGTTACTTAATTCTGCTGCCTTGAGTCCCGACCGGTAAGCATTCATGATCTTTTCATAGGCTATTCTGGTATCATAGTTGCTGATATGAAATGCCCGGCTGTTAATTCTCATTTCTTTGATAACCATGGGATTTTCACATATTTCATCGAGTATTTTCTGATAGGTATCTGCGTCATTGCTCTCGCACCACCATCCAAAGCCGTTACCGGTTATTATGTTACCGACATCCGTATTCTTATCTGTTGCAGCAAGTATCGGCATACTATGACTCATATAATCCAGGATTCTGGAAGGAAAATTAGGGATCGTAAACCGATGATCCAGGAAAATCAAACCGACATCACTGGCATCCAGCAGCTTGCTGAATTCTTTTTTCTTTAGATTCTCAAGTACCGTAACATGACTTTCGTTCTGTTTTTCTGCATATTCCCTCAGCTTATGATAATCAGTCCCCGAACCGCTGAAAACAAAATGCCGATCACTCTTTCCCTCATTGTTTTTCAATATCTGAAGGATAAAATCCACATCCTGGGGCCTGCCAAAATTACCACCGCAGACAAAGACTAATTTATCCTGAGGCAGATGGAATTTGTCTCTGGCGGATAATCTGTCTGATAAACAGAACGAGTTCTCATTCTGCGTATTGGGGCAAACTTCAATCTTCCCGCTGTCCAGGTAAGGATACTTTTCCTTTAGGTATTGAACATTTGCCTCAGACATGCAGCCAATCTGATCTGACAGGAGATAAAGCTTCTTTTCCTTTTTTAAAAAGCGCTTTGTCAATATTCCCTTCCAGCCGGTTCTCTTTAGAATGCCGATATCCAAAGCATTATGAGGGAATATATCCTTCAAAAGCAGATAGGTAAAAGCGTGATCCCGTTTTTTTATAAATTGAACCGTACTTACAAGCGTGATTGGAGGTGTGGAATAAAGTATTACGTCAAACCGGACTTTTTTAAAAAATTTTTTGATAGCATTTTTATATTGTCTGCCAATCTTTAAGGTGCTGATTCCCTTTTCCATCCAGTTTGTTTTTGTAATATTTCCGGTCTTCACACGAAGTACCTTTATTCCGTATTCCATTCTCTTCTGTGTCGGCAGACCGTATCTTTGTTCCCGCTGGCATACGACATGAACATGATGGCCTTTATCACGAAAGTACCTTATTAGCTCCGGATACATGGATTTTTCATTCAAATCCGATAATTCTCCAATGGTTAGAAATAATAGATTCATTGCACATCTTCCTTCACATCTTTGTATTACCTAATTCATTGCTTTTTTTACTTCCCGTAAAGGGCTCCATTGTTACCGCCGTTGCGGAATGGATACCCTCCCTTAATAGCACCTTCCTG
>DATMUM010000174.1:0-6328 GCA_035564175.1 Mobilitalea sp. | reverse complement strand
TAACAATTTATTATCAGTCAGCTTCAGACCATGTCTTAGTTAAGATCACGGATCAAGGCTGGATACAATGCCCGATATGCGGCTTGGCGTATGACCTGACAGCAAACCCCAATGGATGTCCGATATGTTCCACAACCATTGTGGGTATTGAAGCATCCTTAAGGAATGGCGGCACCCAGGTTATGTACAAAAGCCAGTTAAATCTGAAGGTAGTCTTAATCTACAAAGATGCACACCGTATGATTACATATACTGGATACACTATAACCGGATACCAGCCTGATAAGCTTGGAACTCAGAGGGTGACCATAAATTATGGCACTTTCAGTACAGTGCTTACGGTTGAGGTTATTGACGGGTCACCTAAGGCTGCATGTCCGAAGGGACACGAATATTACCTTAATGAGGATGGATCAGATCCAGGATGTCCTTACTGTAGCAGTACAAGCAAAGATGCCGCAATATTCTATTTTAATACCACCTATTCTGCTGATATCGTAAGTTCCCTGTATAAGGACGGAATTTACTATCTTAAGGAAGGAGATTACCTTACTGTAACGATAACGCAGAGGGATGTATCCCTAAGGGTAAAATTACAAGGTATGTTCTTCGGAACTAATAAGGGGATAACTCATAAGAAACTTACATTTGGCGGGGAGGTTTCCAAGTGACAGATGTATTGAAGCATTTTCTGGATGCAGCAATTGCCGTCATCATTATATTCCTGGCTCCGCTAATCTATTTTGGCCAGAAGCAGGATGCTTTCATACAGACGCTTGTTTCCGTGGAAACAGGTGCCTTAGTAAGTGATATACGAAGCAGCGGTTATTTAACAAGAGATATGTATGATGACTTCCTGGATGACTTGTCAAGAACGGGTTTGCTGTATGATATCAAAATAGAACATAGACAGCAGGTTCAAGAGCCTGAATACCGGTTCCGGACAGCTGAGGAAGTAATTGAACAGCAAAATGCAGCGTACTCCGGTTCAAATTATTATACTTACCGCAGTGTCACTACTGATATACCAGCAGTATCAGATCCGGTAAACACCGGCACCTTGAATACAGAAACTAATGCCAGTGTCCTTGCATCAGCCGTAAATACTCCTGCAAGTTCAAGCCACATTCATACAGCTGCTTGTTATGTTGGCCATTACCACACCGGTACACCGGAAAGTGGCGGAGGTTGCTATACAATACCAGTATACCATACTCATATATCAGCCTGTTATACCAACGTATCTATAGTTCATTATCATGCAAGTGGTTGTTATTTATCGAAAACTGAGGCCTGTGGTGGAACGATCAATTATTATTATTCCAAGACGATGATGCACGGAGGTACAATACAGGATAAGGTTGATATTTATTACGGTGTATGTTCAGCATGCGGAGCCACTGGGAATAAATATGTAACTTTCTATAAAAATGTCTGCAAAACCGGTACCCATCCTACCGAAGGTGGTACTACTACTTGTGATAATATTGTTAATAAAACCGTTCTGATTTGTAATAAAATAGAAGGAAATTCTTATACAGAATCATACATTACCTGTAATAAAACACTAGGAGTATCCATTGACAAATATAATTTGGGTTGTGGGCTATCAGCTGATGCTACGTTGGACTGCGGACAAATAATAACATCCATTGCTCCAACGCACCCGGTACAAACGGTTGCTATAGGAGATTCGCTTATCACAACTGTTACAGTTACCTTTCTTGATGGCTCAACGAAGGTAGTCGCAGGTACAACAGCATTTTCAACAGCAAATCCAGTTCAGAATAGTACTGCAGCCATTCATTACTCATATACGATTGATGGCAGCACCTATTTAAAAACCTGTAATATAACAATCACTGTTGTTCCCAGAAGCAAAACCTGTATGAATGGACACACTTATAACCTTAACTCAGACGGATCAGATCCAGGATGTCCGTACTGCCGCAGTTGGCTGGCTTCTTTGAAAATAACATTTCCTGCAACAAGCTCCATAACAATTTATAAAGGAAGTACTTTGCCAGAAAACGGAGTAATATTGATGGCGACTTATATGGATGGACATACCCAATATTTATATAACGAATATGTAGATAACCTGGACAACCAATACATTGGCTCACAGAATGTTACAATTAGCTATAAAGGTAAATACGTATCTCTTACTGCTATTACAAAACGTAATCTGAAGCAGTGCCCGATCTGTTTACGCTATTATGAGTTGTATCCGGATGGAAGTGATCCTGGATGCCCATATGAAACAGCTCGTATCCCGATATTTACTGGTACTGTAATGAAATATAATAACGAAAGTTATACCAATGATATCATTGATACTCTTTATGAAGGGGACGGCATTTATTATTTTAATGATAAGGACTATATCATGATTGATCTTAAAAATGAAAGTAAAAGCTGGGGATATAGATTACTGTCCTTTATCTTTAAAGGATTAGGGAAATCCAATATCCAAACAGTTAAAGACGGATATATCAGGGAAGATGGAAGCCCTGATTGAATAAGGGATAGGTGGTAAGCATTTGAAATTATATCAATTTTGTTTTGTGTTCCTTGTAATATTTCTTGTAATAGCCGTTACCGCAGACATAAAAACCAATAATCTAAAAGCAGTCATCGATAACAAGGAGCAGATAGATAAACATCTTGATATTGCATTAGATGACGGCGTTACAAAGCTTGCAGAAGTTGATGATAATAATAAAATAACCATAAGTAAGGCTGCAGCGGTAAACAGTATCTTCATGTCCCTTTATTCAACGTTCGGAATTATGTCAGATAAAAACAGTCAGGAAAAGCTAAATCTCTATATTCCAGTCGTCACAATCATGATGGAAGACGGTTACTATATTTTCTACAGTGATGAATTTACGGCCTCTGACGGGCACAGATATATATCTAAGCGATGGTCAGAAAAATTTCCTTTCTATTATGAGGATAATGATTTCATTTATAGCTTTACGTTAGGCGATGTGATAACTATTTATGATAAGAATAATCTGCTTGGAGGGGGAGTATCCATGATGACCTATAACATGGATTTTCATGACTTCCAGACAGATACTGCCTTTGCTTCCTTCCGGTCGGCCCGACCTAACAGCTTCTTATTAAATGATGAGAACTTTGATCTTATACGAAAAAGTACAATTTTAAAATGTTTAGAAGATTCCATGTCTTACTATACAAGCCGGCATAATAGAATAGCATCTCAATATGGTATTGCGTATACATTTTCCTTTCCTTCTGTGAGAGAGGAAGAATGGAAACCTTATCTTAACAATGTCGCCATGTTTGTGGTATTTCAAGGATACCCATACGGAAGCGGCATTGGAGAAGCATATAATAAAGTTGCGGCAGCTGGTGCAAAAGTTACCAAGAGCAATGTATATTATATAGAACAGAAAGGCTGGTATCTGATTTATCATAAAGCTACATGCCCGGAGCTTCTTAAGGAAGGCATAATACTCAAGGATGAACCGTATTATGATCCGGAACTGTGTATAAAGCTTGGATGTTATCAGTGCCCTATCTGTTTCCCTAATGGAATTTATGCACCGGATTATACGCCATAGTAAATATCATTGGATACTATGTTAGATTATCACGGTATTGATTATGTATTACGTGAAGAGATATGAGATGAATTGAGCTATATTAATCATCCTAAATACTGGGACCTTCAATGTTTATGCTTACACTTAATATACTACCAAATTCCAGTATGACTTAAATGCCTAATTGTGTAAGACTAATTTCTGCTTTTCTGCTTAAGATTTTCTGAATTTTGTTTATTATATAATTTATGAGAATGAAAACAGATTAGAAGAATATAAAAAAATAAGCCGCTGGAGTACAGAGAAAACTTGAGATAAAAAAGGTTATATAGAAAATAAATAAAAAAGGATATATAGAAAATAAATAAAAAAGGATATATAGAAAGTAAATGAAAAAGGCTATATAGAAAGTAAATGAAAAGGCTATATAGAAAGTATAGACAAAATGTGGAAAATAATTGTATAATTATAGAAATTATTTGGATTGATGTCATAGAAATAGTTTGATTATGCTTCTCCTTATAATTAGATAATGTATTTGCAAACTAAGACAGCTTTGTAGGTAAAGAATTAGGATGGGGCAGGGCTGTCAGAGTAAGGGTTAAATAGCCAAAATAAAACTAAGGAGAAAATGAAATGAGAAAATATGCGTTTCAATCACTAATTGCGTTATTACTAGCTTTTATTATGACAATAAACATTAATATATTTCCTGCTCCTAAAGCAGTGAAAGCGGCAACAGAATATATCTCGGTTGAAATATTTGTTGAATATCTTGCGAAGGAATTACAATTAGACCCGATCAGTGGAGACGAAGTATCTGGGTATATCAACGCTTTAAAAGACAAAGGCATTATGAAAACCGGAGATGTCAAAAACTACTCAAATAATCTGACCCGTGGTGACGCGATGGTATTTTTAAACCGGGCAGATGAATACCTGTATGGAGATACCCTTGATGCAGATCTGGTACAGACAGCAATCGAGAAGAGAATTACCGATATCGGACAGGTAAAGCAATCAAAACGAGAAGATGTCGCAAAAGCATATTTGAAAGGTTATGTAAAGGGTTATTTGAATGGTGAATATTCAGCGGACCGTATTATGAAGGTAAAGAGTAAGATGACAAAGTCAGGAGCACTAAGCTGTATCAAGATGATGAAGGATAAAAGCCTCCGGGCACAGATCAGTCCAGATGGACAGCTGATTAGAACAACTAATTTGCCAAAATATGCGAAGTATTATCCTTATATACTGGCAAGCTATCCAAATGCTTATTATGACTGGAAGTTTTGTTATGAAGGGCAGTCTATGTATAATCCCAATACTGGTGTAAGAACTCCTTATGTAAATCTTAAGGATTATGCAGCTCCAGTAGATATTGACAAGTCCACAGACTTCGATAATTTTCCTGAAGTAAAAAAGCAATATCTTAATTTATGGGTAACTAAAGCAAAAACGTACCTAGAAAAAGTATTTAGTGCTGATTACCGGACAATTAATGATGATTGGGTTGAAGTTGTTCTTTCTACCGATTATTGTTATGGTCTACGGAATGGCGAGGAATTAAGTAAAAATAATATTGAGACATATGTAAAAGCTATGAAACAAAACAAAACTATTGTAGAATATTCAAAAATTGCAATAGACGGTTCTTCCTTATATTATTTTAATGGATGTTACTATCTTCGTTCATATGTAAAATATCGTATTGTTTCATCAAATATTAAATACGGAGTTGATACTGATACTTTAGTTACAAAGTGGCCATATAATAATATTTTATTCAGTACCTTTATCGTAGATTTTACTGACTTTCAAATTGGTGAGTGGAGGGAAGCTCATTACGATATTAGGATGACCAGTTATGAACAAAATGCGGGTGATAAAATTGGCGTTTTTGAAGCAAATCTAGATGAATACTTCTATACTGAAGGGAGAACAGATAAGTAATGTTAAAAATCTTAAGAAATAAAAGATTGCAAAAGATTATATCTGTTCTTCTAATAATTAATATAATAATCGGAAGCTTCGGCCTGTTTACTCAACAGGCCGAAGCTTCCGATTATGAATGGATTTCTTTTGAATCAACTGGAGGTAATGGGATACAGTCATATCGGGTATATAAAGATTATATTATCCAAACAGGTATCCACAACACAGCTGATGATGATTCTGTTCATTATGTTACAAAGTACTATTATATGACTAAATCTCAATATGCATTAGACGATACATTTTATTGTGGTAGTAATGCATCTATTCCTAAAGAGATGCTTAATATGTCAATTCTCAATGAATATGTTAAAGGTGATATAAAAACAACTGAGTACAAAATTAATCGAAAAGAATTTATTCAAGTTGCAGCTAAGCTGGGTGTTACAGGTGAATTTGTCTATACGAATGACGGTGCGACAGTTTACTTAAACAATGTTTTTAAGATCATGCAAGGGAACGATACACTAGATGAATATGTTTGGGGATATCCGGCCATGATGGATGCAGTCAATTGGAGTCCTGCAACTAAAAATTACCTCAGAGGTTATTATAACTTTCCATATCATCTAAATAATGTCGCTTTTAATATTAAAGTGCAAGCGGTAGATACAAGCGGAAATGTTCTTGTTGATAACTTAATGACTGCTAAAAAGATATATACAGAAGAAGTAGATTACGTGTTACCGGAGGATAAACAGACTATGGTTATAAACGGGGTAACATATAATTATAAAAATTCTTGGAAATATGATTAT
>DATMUM010000173.1:0-5139 GCA_035564175.1 Mobilitalea sp. | reverse complement strand
GGATGGAAGAAATGAGTGGCTGAAGGAATGCAGGGAAACGATTGAGCACCTTTATAATTGCCCGTCAATTGCGGTATGGGTTCCTTTCAATGAAGGATGGGGGCAGTTCGATGCAGCGAAAGCTGCCGAGTTAATACGTGACCTTGATGGCACCAGACTGATTGATCATGCCAGCGGCTGGTTTGACCAGAAAGCGGGAGACTTTAAAAGTGTTCATAACTATTTTCATCCACTGGCCCTGAAAACGGAAGAAAGGGCAGTGGTTTTTTCGGAGATCGGAGGTTATGCCTGCTATATTCCTGAACATGTTTTTTCCTGGCAGATATATGGGTATCGCATCTATTTAACCAAGGAGGAACTGGATGAGGCTTTTCAGTCGCTGTATCGGAAGGAACTCAGGGGCTTAATTCGAAAAGGCCTTTCTGCTGTTGTCTATACGCAGCTCTCTGATGTGGAGGATGAGGTCAATGGCCTTTTTACCTATGACAGAAAGATATGTAAAATAACAAAAATTAATTCCGGGTATGCAGATACCGGTACAGCGGATTAAGTTTCATTCGAATGAATTACGGCTCTGTGAATATATATATTGTAGAATGTAATTTTTGGGGGCAAGTTTCGGATGAGCCGTAGAGGTGAGATAGTCAGGGGATACAGACTTAAGACCTTCAGTCAGACAAACGAAAGTACGGAAAGATACGTGAATCCGAAAGATATTATTCTGCCGCCGGGCTACAGGGCAGAGGTATATGCACAGGGGCTGGATTGTCCGATTGGTATAGTATTTTCTGATGACGGTGATCTCTATGTAGCGGAATCAGGCCTTATCTCAGGAAATCCCCGGGTTTTGGTACAACATAATAACCAATTTGATGTTGTTGCTGATAATTTCTACTTAACAATTTACGGAATAAACTATCATAACGGTAGTATCTTTGTCTCCCAAAAGGGAATTATAACAGAGTTAAAACCGGATGGTACAAAAAATGATATATTAAGCGGCTTACCCAGCAACGGGGATCATGGTAACAGCCGTGTTGTTTTCGGAACAGACGGAAAAATGTATTTCGGACAGGGAACAGTAACGAATTCCGGGGTTGTAGGGTTGGATAATACGTGGTGTAAACGCTACCCCTACCTGAATGATTATCCGGGGTCCTATATTATGCTTAACGGTATTAATTTTCGGACAGAAAATATATTCGTTGATCCGAGTGTTAAGGAGGAGGTATATACCGGTGCTTATTCTCCTTTTGGTATACCGAATTTACCTTTTGAGACAAGGAAAGGAATCACTAAAGCTTCCGGCAGCATACTGCGGGCGAATCCGGACGGCTCGAATCTGGAGCTGGTTGCCTGGGGACTTAGAAATCCTGCCTATTTAAGATACGACTTATCTGGTCGTCTGTATGCTGCCAATCATGGATTTGAAATCAGAGGCAGCAGGCCAATTGCGAATTCCCCGGACGAATTTCAGGTGATTATACCGGGTGCATGGTACGGGTGGCCGGATTTTACCGGCGGTGAACCGGTAACCTTATCAAGGTTTAAACCGGAAGGAAAACCGCAGCCGGAGTTTCTGCTATCGAATCATCCTGCGGTACCACCCAGACCGTTTGCAATTTTTCCTCAGGCTTCCAATATCATGGGCTTTGATTTTAATAATAACAGTGATTTCGGTGAGGTGGGAGATGTATACATATCAGAATTCGGCAGCTTGGGACCAAGAATTTCATCGGATTTAGTACCTTATGTGGGAATTGGACATAGAATATCCAAAATTGATATAGCCTCCGGCGGAGTTACTACATTCGCTATTAATCGATCGGGATTTCCTACGTCCGTAACCGAGGAAGGCGGTTTCGGTTGGCCGACGGATGTCGTGTTCGGTCCGGATCATGCCATGTACATCGTTGATTTTGGTTCGAATCCATCGGATGCTCCTTTCAATTTCCTGCCAAGCACAGGAATAATATGGAAGATTACCAGAATTCACTGATTTAATAACTGATTAGGCTGTCAAAAGGCTGCTTTCGGTGTTTCAAATGAATATCGCTGTATATATATTCACATTATTAGACTACGACAGCCTTTTGACACCTTTTCAATGACCTAGATATCGCAGCTGAATTTATCTGGCAATATTACAATTTTAAAACTGTGAAAGCTGACTTTATAGATACAAAGGAAAAGAATTGAAATCGCATAATTTGATTTGACAATACATGATAATTTATATATATTGGAAATGGTTAAAGACTTATTGATGGACGAATTGCTTTACTGGAAAGGGAGGAAGATAAATATCTTAAGATAAGATATTTATAAAAAGCATGGATAAGATAAAATTAACTTTACCTATAAAAATGAATTGGAATTTAAAAAGGAATATACCGATTTACCTACTCGCAATATACTTTTTGTTTGTAATCGGTACCTACATAAGTCAGCATTCAGCTAAGGATGTACTGAAGGGTTCACTATTTCTTATATTCGCTGTCGGTATCCTCCTGCTATTTTCCTACATAATTGAGATAGAAGCAGTCAGAAGGTTCTTTAAACGGTTTCGCAGATGGATCAATGGTTTTCTGCTGATACTCTCGCCGGCAGTTTCCTTCGTCATGGTTGAGATTATGGTTGGCAATTATAATCTGACTATGTTTAAGAACTACAGTCAGTTCAATCTCGTCTGGTATGCCATAATTTATTATTTCATTTATGCAATACTAAGAGACAGCAAATATACAATTATCGCAGCTAATTTCCTGATTTATATCGCAGCGATGGTTAATTATTTCGTATACATTTTCCGGGGAAATCCCGTTCTTCCGAGCGATCTGCTGGCTTGGAAAACCGGTGTGAGTGTAGCCTCGAATTACGAGGTGAGCTTTACGATAGGATATCTTATTGCAACATTAATCATGCTTGCATTGTTTGTGGTTGCAAGCAAATTGGAGCATTCGGAGGGTAAACTGTCGATCATAAACCGGATTGCAGGCGGTGCGGCATATCTGGGATTTGCCGTTTTTGTATTTTTTATGTTCTTTCATACGAACTTAGTGAAGTCTGAGATTCAGGTATTGGATTTCTGGGCGCCGAAATATACCTATTGCTCCTATGGAACAGCCTTCGGTTTCGTAGCCAATGTGGAGGCCCTGGAATCAAAGGCGCCGGAGGGCTACTCGGTTGGAAAGGTTAAGGAAGCATTCCAGGGTACACAGCAAACGAAGGGTGTAACGAAGCAGAAGCCGAACATCATCGTTATCCAGAATGAAGCATTTTCTGATCTAAGCTTCGTCGGTGATTATCCGACAAACATGGACTACCTGCCATATACGAGAAGCTTGACGGACAATACCATCAAGGGTAAGATGTATACCTCCGTATTCGGAGGGGGTACCAGTGATACGGAATATGAATTTTTAACAGGTAACAGCATGGCTGTCATGCCGCAGAACAGTGTTCCGTTCCAGCAGTTTATAACGGAGCCGACCAATTCGATCGCTACCACATTAAAAACGCAGGGCTATTATAATATTGCGATCCATCCGTACGGCAAAAGCGGTTATAAGCGTGACATCGTATATCCGCTGATTGGCTTTGACGAGTTTTTATCCATGGATGATTTTGTGAACCCGGAAAGAATCCGTTCCTTTATCAGTGACAAGGAAAGCTATAAGAAAATTATTGAGGAATATGAAGCAAAGGGTAAGGATAAACCGTTATTCATATTCAATGTAACGATGCAGAACCACGGCGGGTATTCCACGGATAAGTTATTCTCCGCAGCGGATAATGTGCTATTGACCGGAGACTTAAAGGACAAGTATCCGGAGGCAGAACAGTATCTAAGCTTAGAGCGGCAGACGGATCTGGCATTTAAAGAACTGACCGATTATTTTTCAAAGCAGAAGGAACCTACCATCATACTAATCTATGGGGATCACCAGCCGATCGCATTCGCTCCTATCCATGATGATATGCCGGGCGAAGGAGTTTCAACCTATATGGATGTATTCCAGAAAAAATACGAAGTGCCCTTTATAATGTGGGCAAATTATGATATTAAGGAGACTTATGTGGATAAGATGAGTGCGAACTATCTGTCCTCCTATCTGTTACAGACGGCCGGACTGGAAGGGACGCAGTACAATGATTACCTTATGAAGCTGTATCAGAAGCTGCCTGTAATCACCGGCTTATTCTATATCGATAAACAGAACGACTGCTATAAGCTTGAAGAACCTTCCTCCTATTCGGATTTGATAAATCAGTATCAGATCGTCGGCTATAATAATGCCTTGGATAAGAAGAACCGGCTGAAGAATTACTTTAAGCTGAATAATTAGGAGCGGTTAATAATCATGAGAGGAATACTATAATGGATAATCATGAAAATACAAATTGGTGTCAATCCGTTACCGGAATAGTGTTTCATAATAATCAAGTTCTTTTGGTAAGACATACATATGGAAACGGAATCGGCAAATTAATTATTCCGGGCGGGTATGTAAATTGGAATGAAACACCTCAGGAAGCAGTAAAAAGAGAAATATATGAGGAAACAAAAGTGACTGTTGAACCGGATAGAATTGTTGGCATAAGATTTAATTATCATGATTGGTATGTGGCATTTACTGCAAAATACATTAGTGGTGAACCTGTTTCAGATGGTGAAGAGAATAGTGAGGCAATTTGGATGGACATAAATGAAGCGCTTAACCGGGATGATGTGCCGGACCTGACTAAGAAACTTATCAAATGTGCTATGTCTGATGCGACATTTCACGAGATACCATATCAAGGTAATACAAAGAATGGACCTTATTCATTGTATGGGAACATTTAAGCAGTTTTTACAATATATTAAGAGGAGCCTTGAATATCCCTCATACACTTACGAACAGACACAATCATGAATTGAATTCCAAAGACTAGGGTCATGTCTGTTAGAGTGGTGCATTAAGGGAGGTTCAAGGCTCCTCTTTATATTATGACTTTATTATACGATACTATGAAAGCTTAATATATTAGGCACATATTCTTGCGATATCATCGCCGTTTAAGGATTCTTTCTCTAATAGCTCTGATGTTATATTCTCCAGTAAATCAAGATTACCTTCCATCAGCTTTTTCATA
>DATMUM010000172.1:0-6378 GCA_035564175.1 Mobilitalea sp. | reverse complement strand
TGGAGATAATGGAAGAGAGGCTTCAAAAAGAAAATACGTCAGAATAATGGGGATAAGATATGCTAAATCATATTGGAACGAAAGGCATTATATTAAAAATACTGCTTCCGGTATCGTAATGGCCAAATGCGGTATGCAGCTTGAAAGAACCTTAAGAAAAGTTCTAAAGAATAATAAAGGTGAACTGGTTGACTGTAGATGCTATTCCCATCCTTAAAGAAGAATATAAGTAAATCTGCAAATATAGGTAAATGGGCATCTGGAAGCAGCAATTGTTGTTTCACTCATAATATAAAGGCTGTAGACAGGAGCGTTAATATCACGGAACCTGTATACAGCCTATTAATCTATCAATATATGTAATCAGTAGTATAAACTCAAGGAATAGCAGGGATTATTTTAATTCAGAAATAACCTTCTTTAAAGCTTCAACCGCTTCTGCAGGAAGTTTATCAAAACCGCCCTTTTCCGTATTTCTTGACTCTACGAATTGAACGCGGTCATTCATTCTTGCAGCTAATGCAGCCTTGTAGTCCTTATCCTTAAGATCCGGAACGAAGCCTTCCCACTCGAAGATTTCGATATCTTCGAAAGAACCCCATTGTTTAAAGGTGGCTTTGCCTTCAACGATTGTTTCAAGGATTCCTAAGGTATCCTTCGGAGTTACCTTCTTACCCATGAAGTCACCGGTATTGATTATGTAGCAGTCTACATTTCTCTCAGCAACGAGTTTCTTAAACTTCTCATAATCGTTTACCAATGGATAGGTACGGAAAGGATTTGCATATGGCTCAACAACCAATGCGTTCGGATCTACTCCGGGAGCAAGTCTTTCTGCAGTTGTTCTCTTTGTAGCAAGAGTAGCGCCCATGACGGAAGCTAATGCAGCACCCTTTAACTTAACGATCGGAGGAATGGTAGGATCCTTCATAATCCAGAAGATTGCGTTAACAGGCTCAGCAATCTTATCAACACGGTTCGGAGACCATAACTTAGATTTAATAGCACGGCCGTTACCGTTACGGATATCTTCGGTTACAAGAACAACCTTACCTTCTTCATCCATGGTTGCGGAGCAGTTCTGAGCTGTTAATAAGTACTTGTTATCCTCACAGTTTGTAGGGTAATCCTGTGTTTTATCAAAATAGGTGGGCTCCAATGCGATGGAGGAACCAGTTTCAGCATTGATGATGAAGGCATCATCATGAAGAACGGTTACATCATATTTACCACCATGTTTAGCGTGTGTAATGGTAGATTTGCCGGAACCGGAAAGACCGAATACGGAAGCAACATATGCTTTGCCCTTACCAAGGTTATATCTCTTCTGACCACCATGGCAGGATGCATAACCGTTACGGTTAGCGATAGCCCAAGCGATGGTAAGAGTACCCTTCTTGTGCTCACCAAAGTATCTCATACCAAGAAGAGCAGCACAGTTGGTTGCTGTGTTAAAATATGTCAATCCCATCGGATGATCAGGATGTTTCCATTGAGGATTGGAGAATATGTAGATATCGCATTCGTCAGCAATTGGTTTGGAAGACTTATACATTCTTACATATTCATCGGACATATACTGGAAGTTTAGCATCCAGGAATAAAGAATATTTTCTTCGCCTTCAGGGATTAATAAATGAGCTTTTACCATGAATTCAGGATCTAGCCCTATGAATACTTCTGCATGATATAAGATGGAATATCTTGTATTATAGATTGCATCCATAACCTTACTATCCAGATCCGTACAATTAACGCCAGGCTCTCCGGCAATTTTTCTTGCAGAAGCAGCTCGGCCTGTTACAAAGCCGTCGTTGAATAATAAAACCTTTGCATCTTTTTCAAGACCAAAATCTTCGCCGCGATATACGGGCATATCTGTTACAATTGTTCCAGGTGAATTTTTAGCTAGCTCATAGGCTTCTCTAAGAGTATTTACCTTAACAACATTGTTACCATAGAATGCTGCTTCAATTATGGAACGAGTTCTTGAAAATCCGGGCTTGTTAGCACCAATTTCGTCACGTTTAAAGTACGCTTTAGTAGACATTTTACATCCTCCTGTTTTTTAATTGTCTGTTTATTTTACATGATACGTAAAATAAACAGAACTCGCGTTATATATTAATCAATTGTCCGCCACGTTAAGTATAGTTCCGTTTCCTGTAAATGTCAATAAAATTTCTTGATTTACCCAAATTTAAAAAGGACAGATTTAGATTTTATATTCATTGTTACTATTTCACTTGCTTTGACGGGATTTAATCCAGCCATCCAGATATTCATTGATTACGCCAAACTGTGCCGGGCCGATATCTAATAGAAACTGGTGGAAGTCCTTTAAGACAAACGCATCACCAAGAGCATTCTGAGCCTTTTCCTTCATATTTATTATTTCAAGATACCCGACTGCATACGGCAGATAGATTGCGGGTTCTTCAAGTAAGGTGTTGTAGATAGTCACTGCAGCGGAGGTATCTCCTATAAAATTCTTTACATAATCAACAACCTTCTGTTTTGACCAGCCCTCATAGTGTATTCCGATATCCGCCCTTGCATACATGCATAGAATAACCGAGTTATTCGCCTCTAAAAAGGAAGCCAGATTATCGTCGATACCTGCCAGATGATAGGAATATAGCTCCACATAGGTTGCCCATCCTTCATCATAACCAATGAAGTTCATAATATTTCGTATGGGAGCCGGTCTACGATTGCGGAAATATACGCACTGATATAAATGGCCGGGATATCCTTCGTGAGCGACCGTTGTATATATCATGGATAAGGTTTTTTCATCTTTTCCATTGATATAGATATCATTATTCGTAAAATTATCCATCGGAGGTACCAGATACATCGCCGGACTTAAGTAATTGGACAGGGAATCGTGAACATATTTTATGTTGCAATTAACGGGAACCGCAGCTGGGAAATCCTTCGTTATATCATCTTTCAGATCGGCTAATATTTCTTCCGGATCGGTTAGCGGAAATTTGGAAAAGGATAAGTATTTATCCATTATTTTTTTATCGGTCAAAGAAATAGTCGTAATTTGCCGGATGCCGTCAGCAATGCCTTTATCCAGCATATCAGTCATTTCCTCCATGCTTTTGTCTGAGCCGGTCTTATATTTGGCAAGACATGCGTAATATGACTGACCTTCCGGGTAATAGTATAGGCCGGCTTTATTGGTGCCGGTTCCCTTAAGCTCCAATAATACATCGATTAATATTTTATAAGCAGGGATAACTTTCGTAAGTACAGCTTCCCGGTTCGCCTTCATATAGGCTTCTTTTTCCTCTTTGGTTAAGTTGGAATAAGAAGCTATTTTTTCATTAAAGTATTCGATCAGGAAATTGTCTTCCGGAGATGCTATGAAAGCCTCGCACTGATCCATAATACGATCGGCAACGGCATCACTCATGAATAAACCCTTCTTGGATTTTTCTCTTTCAAACGCGGCGATATCTTTAAAATAATCATAAACACAGGAAAGCAGCTTAATATATTGGTCGATATCCTGTTTATCATAGAATCCGTATTCAGCCAGTAATATAGGCAGCTGTGCCTGTATTCCGGTAGTTGGTCCCAGAGCTTCATTATAATACAGATAATTTCCGAAATTGATGTCCTGCTTAAGATAATCCTGAACGATCATATATGTCAGCTGCTGCTCCTTTGTTAATACATTATAATCGAAGGCTTTTAACCGTTTCAGATAGTTTTCCGACAGGGAAAGATCTTTTGTCATATGCGCTATACTGTATTCACCAAGAGTAGTTGCTCTATTTTTAATACCATATTTCTCGGGTGCGGCAATTGTATAATTTAATGACAGGGTATCGGTTTGTACCTCATCCACGAATAATTCATTCATAAATGAATCAAAGTCACTCTTTATCTTATCCGGGCTCTCTTTCTTTGAACAGCCGCCCAGCAATAACATAAAGCTAAATAACAGAAAAATGAGTAAAAACGTGTTTCTAAAATACTTTCTAAACATAAAGACCTCCTGCTAGATTAGTCCGCAGCCTTTGTACTTTAATAGTGTTGTATTTTGGACTTGATATAAAGTTTTTGTTATTTTATGTGTATTCGAAATCCTATCTGCTAAGAAGTGGTAAGATTTATTTTTTAAAGAAATGTCGTTCTGTAATAGATTACCAGTCCGGATTAAGTCGAAACCGGTTAAGTTTTTGTAATAACTATCCGAAATATTACCAGTAAGAACAATGTTACTAACTAAATTATCAGATAAAGGACCGGCGTGATATAGATGGATAATTACATTCCCTATGGGGCAGGTAAGAACATGGCTGTAGTAAATCAATTGCAGCCGGATCAGACAAAAATTGATAATAATGAAGGAAATCAGGGTTTGGGCGCTTTATCCGTAGGACAGCAGATAGAAGGCCTTGTTGTCTCGGTTGATGATAACGTAACCCTTGATTTTGGCGGACATCAGATAGCTGCATCAAAGGAAATAATGAAGGATGCGGTTCCTGGTGATGTAGAAATGTTCCGGGTAGAAAAATTAAAAAATAATGTAATTGAACTGAAACTGATAAATAAATCAACTGCAACTTCGTCGAGGGGCTCGGCTGTATTACGTCTGAATATCGATAGCTTGTTATTTATGGGACGGAAGGAACAAAGCACGAATGCCAACCGAAAGGAGAAGGGAATCCAGGATACCAATAATATAATCGATAAGATTGCATCGGATATTACACTGAATGATATTGCTCAGATTGAAAAAGATGGATTTCAGGTGGAGAAATTAACCGTCGACGGTTTATATGAGGCTATGAAACGTGCTAAGGAAGCGAAACACCATACTTCACAGAGTAAAAAAACTTCCGATCAGCAATCGAATACAACAGGCAATGGAGCTGTTAACAAAGCAGGCGGAAAAGTTTCAAAGCAACAGGTTTCCATGAATGAGAAAGAAGTGGCAGGCCGATTAACGGAAGGAAATGTACCGGCTACCAAGGAAAACGTTCAAAATGTAATGACGGCGCTGGGGCAGAGCAATGCCGTATCAAAGATGGATGATCGGACGATGAAATATCTGATTTCCAATGAGCTGGAGCCGACGATCGGTAATATTTATAAAGCCTGTTACAGCCAAAACAGTAATAAACAGGAACAGGTGCAGCCCCTTTCCGATAAGGCCTGGAATGATCTTAAGCCTCAGGTTGCTCAGGTTATCAGTGATGCTGGTTTTGAAGTGAATGACGCAAATCTTAATACGGGGAAATGGCTGATAGAAAACAAACTTCCCGTGACACAACAGAGCTTTACCTATAAGAAAGAGCTCGACGATATGAAATCCTCCGTAGATCAGAATAAAGTTCTTGATAAAGTTGTTGATGGGATGAAAGAGGGTATCTCTCCGAAAGAGGTATCACTTAAGACAAATACGGATATACCCCATGGCCAGCTGCTATCCGATATCCATAAGATAAAGGATAATACCATCCTTTACGCTGTTCATGAGAAATCGGATTTAACAATTAAGAATCTGATGCGGATACAAAATAACGATATGAAAGACCCCTCCGTAATGAAAGAGTATGAGGGCAGAACCATTGATACAACAAGCCTGCCTGAAGATAGCTCATCTTCCGAAATTACTGGGCAAAGCATGGATTTACCTTCCGATCAGGATACGATGAATTCAGCAAAAAATATAACCAACGATACGGAAGAATCAACCAACATAACCGATGACCCAAGCAAAGCATCGAATGGGACAACTGATAACAGTGACCAATCACCGGATAACAGCGCAGAAGATAAGAACCTTCCAATCGAAGCAGTGAAAGCAAAGCGCCAGCTGGAAGAGATCCGTTTGAAAATGACTGCGGAATCTGCTACAAAGCTTGAGAAGATGGGAATTCAAGTCGATACGCAGCGCTTAGAAAAGGTGGTTGAGGCACTTCGAGAGTTGGAAGACAATTACTATAAGGGATTGTTGAAAGAAGCAGATGCGGTTACTTCACAAGAGAATGTTCAGGTATTAAAGGAAACAACCCAAAGTGTAGAACAGTTAAAGTCTATACCAAGCTTCATTCTGGGTGCTACCTTACCGCAACGCAGTATTCAGACGATTCCGAACCTTCTTTCGGAAGGAAGCAGTCTGCAAGCCCAGCTTACAAAAGCAGGAACAGCGTATGAGACTCTGATGACCGTTCCAAGTAAGGAATACGGGGATTCCATCCAGAAGGCTTTCCGCAATATGGAATCAATGCTATCAGAAATGAACATTGAAAACACGCAGCTAAATCAAAGAGCAGTCAGGATCTTAGGCTATAACCAGATGGATATCACACAGGAGAACATAGATCAGGTAAAAGCTTATGATATGCAGGT
>DATMUM010000171.1:0-10340 GCA_035564175.1 Mobilitalea sp. | reverse complement strand
TGCCGAATACAGTAGCCTCACTCACCTTAAGTACCTCAGATAAGCTTTCTATATAATCGATAACCGACCGATGACACGCAACGACCCCCTTAGGAACTCCGGTTGAACCCGACGTAAATACGATATAGATGGGATCTGTATCAATCTGCCTGTCGCGGATTTGATGAAGGACCTCAACATTTACCGAAGCTGTTATCATTTCCTCGTAATAATATACCTTACCTTCAAAAGGAAAGGACTCCAGAAGCTTTCCTGTATCCTGATCACATAAAACAGCCCGTGGCTTGAGGCTTTCAAATATCAGCTCGATCCGATGCCTGGGCATCTCTTCATCAATCGGCACATAGTAATTGCCGGAATAGATGACCCCATAAAAGGTTACTATGGTTCTTGGGTGTTTCCCCATAAAGACTACGATTGACTCTTTATCATACCCCTGTAACTTCAAAAAGGAACCTATTGCTCTTGCCTGGTCATATACTTCCCGGAAGGTCATGCCCATAACTTCATTCGCATAAGCCGTTTTATCCGGAACTCTCATCACCGTATGTTCCAGGTATTCCAATACATTTCTCTGCATTTATCCCATGCCCTTCTGTTATTTTGTGATTAATGATGTATATTCTTCTTTTAATTTTGCTTCACATAATTGAATAGAGCGCATCGCCAATACCTCCATTGCGTCGATATATCCTGGGCCAATCTCATAGTCCCGTTTTATTAAAGATAATTCGGTGCAGCCAAGGATAATAATCTCTGCTCCTGCTTTCCGCAGCTCCTCGGAGACAGCTTCAAACCGCTCAAATTCAACCGGTAAACTGGCTTTAACATTATCATAAATCAAATGGGTTACGTCCTTCTGCCGCTGCATTGACGGTATGATTACCTGGATATTGCACGCCTGCAGTTCCTCCTGGAACAGTTGGCTGTGTATTGTTCCCTCCGTAGCCATAATTCCTGCACGGTGAATTCCCAACTTGCACAGATATTCGGCTGTTTCTTTAATGATATGTATGATTGGAGCTTTCATTCCCTTGGCGAGCTCCTCATGGAAATAATGCGCGGTAATGCATGGGATAGCGATGTGATCAGCACCCATTTCAGATAGTAATCTTCCTATTTGTATCATGGCCTCCACCGGGTTATCCTTACTTTTACCGAGGATATAATCCGTCCGATCCGGTATGGAAGGTTTACAGAAAATCAGCATTTCAATATGCTCCTGGTCTATCCTGGCATCGGTCATCCTTATGACCAGCTCATAAAAATATGCAGTTGCAATCGGCCCCAAGCCGCCTATTACCCCTAATCGTTTCGTAACATTTTCCCCTCTCTATTCACACCCAGCCTCCAAGTACCCAGTTTACTTATGAAGTTTCTTACTCCTATAAAGTTACTAATTCCCATAAAGGTCTTTCTCTTGTAAAGGTCTTGCTCCTATTAAGGTCTTGCTCCTATTAAGGTCTTGCTCCTATGAAGTTCTTGCCCCTATGAAGTTCTTGCTCCTATAAAGTTTTTACTCCTATGGAGTTGCCGGATATAATGATTTATCCCTGTTATAATAGTAACTTCCCCTGGTCTTTGCAAATTCATCCAACTCTTTATCCGTTAACATAAAGGTTTCCACATGGTCCTTATTCGGACAGGAATCAAAATAATACCATCCGTCGCCGCAGTTTACCAAATTCCAGTAATGATGCGTCTTGCCGCCTAATCTGGTCACCTGCATATTATCAATGCCCGCTCTGGTTAACAAAGCCTGAGCTACTGCATAGAACGTAAAGCAGTCCCCTTCTCCTTTTGTCATGGCACGATAAGCCTCAGCCAGCCAGTCAGATTTGTCTGAATCCCCGGTATAACCCACATGCGCCTTGATCCAATGATAAATGGCTTCTGCTTTCTCGAGTTTTGTCATACTACTGGTGATAATGTCGGATAAAATCTCATCAGCCTTATCATAAACAGCATCTTCCGTAACAGCAAATTTGATGACGGTAACCGTGACAGTAACTGTCGCCTTATTGCCGGATAAATCCTCTGCTGTATAGATTACGTTATATACACCTACCTTTTTCAGGTTAACTGCACTGCTGTCAACACTCAGTTTCAAGCCCTGATCCTTATTATCCGTCACAGATACCCCTTTTCGGTAAGCGACTCCCTCACCAATATAAACCGTTTTATTTCTGGTTCCTAGGATTTGCGGAGGTATGGTATCTGCCAGCACTGTCAGCTTCACCTGCTGTTCAGTCATATTGCCATAGTCATCCTTCAATTCAATCATAACCTGCTGGTCGCCGACTTTTGCAAAATCCGGTTCAGTCTTATAGGCAATCGTAACTCCCGATACATCTACGATATTGCTGACAAAGGCATTAGCTTCAACTGCTTCATTCTGCCAGGTTTCCTGATTGGTAAAGGAAGCCTTCGGTGAAGTTGTATCCACCACCTTGATATTACCGGTTACCGTTCGTCCGTTTACATTAAGTTCAATTTTATGTACTGTCGGCTTGCTGGTATCAAGCTTTGATAAATCCGTAATAAACGATACATCATATTTATCATTATTTACATAATCACTTGCCGAAATATTCATCGGTGCTCCGGCTTCTACCGTAACTTCGTTTTTGATATCCAGTACGGTTAATTTTGCCTTCAGCTTTGTACAATTATTGCCCTTATCCTCCAGTATTATTGTTACATCCTTATCCCCAGGTACCGAAGTATCCGGCTTCTCAAGATAAGATGCCGTCACCTTCGTCGCATCCACAATATCGGATATGAATGCATCTGCTTCAACCGCTTCATTTTTTAATACCATCAGGTTGTTCGCTGTCGCGGTTGGTGCTATCGTATCAACAACCTGCAAGCTGGAGGTATGTATCTTTTTACCGATCTTGATTTGGATTTCATAAGTACCGGGCTGATCCAGTGGAATCTTACCAACATTCGTAATAAAGCTTCCTTTCCGGTTCTTATACATTAAAAACTCTTCCACCTTCAGTGTACCGGTTCCGGCCTCTAAGGTCACGGCTTCAACCACCATGGGCCTTGTCTGAATATAGGCAAGTAAGCCTACTACAGCCAGAATTTCAACACTGAGGAGCAGAAGAATAATTAGTTTTATATGACCTTTACGCCTTTTCATGGCTTCCCCCCGGATTACGTCCCACCAACATAAATTTCCATTTATTAGTATAATAATATGTAAAATCTGGAATGTCAATACAATGACAATTTTAGGGTGTTATCGTAAATCAAAAAAATCCGCTTTACTTCAATACTATAGAGTGTTAAAATTATACAGAGTGAATACAAGTCACTGCCAGATGAAAGGAGTCCTACCGATGAGTAAGAATATCAGAACAACAGCGGTTGATCATTTATTTGAAGCAATCTTAAGCTTAAAAGATTCGGAGGAGTGTTATATATTTTTTGAGGATATTTGTACTGTGAATGAATTACTTTCTTTATCACAGCGTTTTGAAGTAGCCCGTATGTTAAGAAACCACAATACGTATCTTGAAATTGCAGAAAAAACAGGTGCCTCAACTGCAACTATCAGCCGCGTTAATCGATCGTTGAATTACGGCAATGACGGATATGATATGGTATTTGCCAGAATGAAGGAAACTGTACCTGACACAACGAATTCATAAAATTAGAGGCGTGTTATAACCTATCCCAGGTTATAATATGCCTCTTTTTCGAATAGAAGAACGTCGGAGCTGTTATAAAACTCAAAAGCTTCTATTTTAGTGAGATCATCGCAAAATGGAAAATTAATAAGTTTTGCTACAGCTCTTTTCCAGTCATCTGAACTACATGAAGTTCCTAAAACAAAAAAACGTGCTGCAAACCGTTCTTTGCAACACGTAATGAAAACTCTTTTTTCTATTATTCTGATTTACTGACCGGCTTTTTCTCCGGTGCTTTGGGCTTAGGCTCTCTCTTTACCTCGGCCTTTTTTGCTGTCTCTTTGCTTTTGTCCGGACTCTTCGCTGTATTGCTGGTCATCAGTGCACCGTCGATCATCATCTCAATCATATGTTTTCTCATATACACATCAAAACACAACATACTGATGAAGGAGAACATCGTAAGGAAATCATGATCCTCTTGATTTGTAACCTCAGGGAAGGATTCTTTTGCTTTCGTCATCTTACGGATCATATCCTTTGTTAAAGCATCCGTCTGTTCTTTTTCCAATCGGAAGATTTCTTCATAAATATCCTCCAGTTTAACACTGGAGCCATCACCATAATATCTCTCCGTTAAAGGATTAAAGATACTCTGTATATCATTGATGGAAAGAATGTTCTTAAAATAATATATAAAGATTAAAAGGAACATATGCTCCTTCGTATACTTCTTCTTACTTGGAGGAGGTAACAGTTCATTCTTCGTATAATTATTAATCATTGTCTTGGTCAGAAGCTTATCTTCAGTATAACGCTTGGAGGACTTCAGATGCTTGTCCATAAACGTCGTAACCTGATCCATATATAAATCAATATTCGGAATATCATCAGGCATGATGTATTTGACGTCCTTCAGACTGTCAATCAAATTCTTGATATACTCCTCTTTTGTCATTTCCAATCTAATCACCTCTATTACATTATATAGTATCAGATACTAGATGTCAAAGCAAAAATAATTAGATGAAAAGTCAGAATGCTTCCAATTCCTATCCTTGAAAACCCTGATTATATATAAATATTTATGTACCTGCAAGCAATAAAATGTCCAAATCAGCTCTTCGTACCTTGAAGTTGTTCCATCAACCTAATAAGATATATTGACTGATGCCCTATTAACGTTATAATCTTATACAGCTATAACTATTTCTTCTTCCGATTGCGAACACATTCCGCAAGCAAATATTCAATCTGACCAATCTGTCCAGTAGCATAACACATTTATACTATACAATTTTTGAGGCAGACGGTAATATGTCTTGTTACAATGATTAAAATTAGGAAGAGGCTGTTTCTCCTCTAACTGATTAGTTAGTGGAGAAACAGCCTCTCCTCTAGAGCGGTTATTTCTAACATCAAGCTTAACTTAATGACATTGCTATTTCTAGGTTGCCCTTACATCAAATCGAATATATCAACTTGATTCAGTGATAGATTTTAAGCATTTGAAAAGAACTATTACTAAAATTTTTCTAATCTCCTAGTTGCCCCCCATCATTAATTCCACATCCCCAGACTGATCCATCTTGCAGCGTTACTATCGTAAAACTATCACCCCCTGATACTGTTCTGGCTCCACTGATTCCACTAAGTTGAATAAGAGTAGATTTAGAATTATTAGTACTATTATAAATTATACCATCACCCAATTCTCCCCACCAATCACTACCACAAACCCATACTGTTCCATCATTTTTTAAAATTATTGTATGATTCCATCCACCTGTAATAGATTTTACATCAGAAACTCCAATTACTTGGGTAGGAGATATCTTTCTAATTTTAGTCCCATCTCCTAATTGACCATAAGCATTATCTCCCCATGACCAAACTGTCCCGTCGTATTTTATAGCAAGAGAATGATAAGCACCAGCTCCAATTGAAGATACACCACTCAAAACAGCCACTGGAGTTTTTTTACTTGTCTGAGTACCATCTCCTAATTGTCCATATGCATTACTGCCCCACGCCCATAAGGTTCCGCCACTTGTTAATGCTAAAGCAAAATATCTTCCACCTTCTATAGCAGTCACATTACTAATATTTTTAACTTGAACTGGGACTTTTTTAGAAATAGTAGTTCCATCTCCTAATTGTCCATATGTATTGCTGCCCCACGCCCATAAGGTTCCGTCATTTTTTATAGCTAACGTGAACTTTTCTCCACAAGCAATATCTATTACATCACTTAATCCAGATACTTGTACAGGATTACATTTAGCGGTGGTAGTTCCATCTCCTAATTGGCCAACATCATTGTTTCCCCATGACCATACTGTTCCGTCATTTTTTAAAGCAACACTATGGCCTTGTCCTGCATCGACATCTACTATGTCGTTTAATCCATTTACCTGTAATGGATAATTTCTTTCATTACTTTTTGTACCATCACCTAGCTGTCCATAGAAATTATAACCCCATGTCCAAACTGTCCCATCTTCTTTTAATGCAATATTATGGCGATATCCCGCTTCTACCTTAGTTACGGGAGGAGAATATGCATATACCTTTTCCTGAATTCCTAATAATCCTACTATAAATATGCATGTAAAAACTAATATAAAATTTCTTTTCATATAAACAATCATTCCTTTCGTTTAGCTCAAGCATAAATCGTTATAAAATTACTTTAGCTTTATTTTTAATTATCTGCTATTTTAATCCTGAAAAGATAATAAACTACAGAGCTGGGGAGGAAACAAAGTATCCTCCATTTTTATGGTTTTGTATATATTTGCTAAAATTCATATACTTTTAACATTACCGTTTGGTGTATAGGTGTAGGGTTCCACACTGTTGTTGGTTGCCAACTGGCTTCCAGCTTTGTTGTACAGGAATTTTCTTATTCCTCTGATCCTTAAGCTTGTTTTTTTGTTAAGTTATCATCATTGTTATAGTAATAATTCAGATAATTCCGTTACAGTCGGGGCTTAATCATAGTAGTTATAGTTATACACTACTTCATTAATTTTATCATTTTCCCAATAATCATTACGGCATGGATGCTGGATCGGCCTATACTTGGATCTTAATACCTAGCCTGAGTAAATCTGTTCAGCTACATGCCATACTGTTAAGATGAAGATTGCCTTGACTTTTTTGCATAGGATGATTTGGTTCTATAATTCTAGCATTTCCATGTTTACCTCACTTTTAACAGGAACTGTCCAGTTGTTTTGACTCATATACAATACAAAATCATTGTTCAAATTAATATGATATTCTTTTACGTAGTATAATAAATCAGATGGCCATACCCAGATACCATCAGTAAGAATGCTAAGACTTCCGATTATCTTGCTATCATCTAATACATCCTTTACAATTCCTGGACTTACGCATATAGTTATTCCTGAACTTAAATATTGTAAAATTCCATTCTCGTTCTTGTCAGCTTCTTTTCTAGTTAAAAGTCTAAGGCACTCACTGTCTTCATCTCCGTGTTTTAATTCTTTAAAAAAACCAATACTTTTAAGTTTCATCAAGATTCACCTCTTTCATGATTTTTAGTTAATACCTGGCTTAAATATATTCCACGTGCCTGTATTGATGCCTGCTTTGACTCTAATCGTCATCCCATGTGCATTGTGGAGGTAGTAACTTGTGGCTCCTTTCTTATCCTTCTGGTATAAAAGTGAATATCCATGGCATACCGTGTTTTCCTTTATTCATTTTTATCATAGTCCGCTATGTTGCAGTCACGGTCATAGGTGAATTCTGTATAGGCTCCGTATTCTACTGTTGCCTTACTATTGCATTAATGTCCTTTATTTTCATCAATATATTTATCAATTAGTAAATCACTATTCTTACAAAATTGATAATTTGTTAGATCATAGAAATTATCTGATAGATAAATAAGTAATTTTAGAATATTACTTAACCTTTCATGAGAATTTACTTGTAGATCATGCCTCACGAATGCTATCCATCCAATATCAAAAAACTCATTAATTTTATTAAATTTAATGCTCATTGTACTAACATCACTATAGGGTTCGTATGTTATAATAATGTCCCAATTAACACTGTTATATATAACCTCACATTCATCTACAACTAAATTAAACCCTTTAGTTAAAAGAAATTTCGCATTATCTTTGATTATATTTAATTCACTTTCAGGTATCATTTTTCCTCCTTGTTTATTATTACCATTTACATATTTATACCCTTTATTGAGTGAATAATAATATTCTCTCCCGTATCCAGTTAATTTAGTTGTACCCGGCTCGTTTAAATATTTTTTAGTAACTGGTGTCGCCATAAGAATTTTATCACCTCTACTTATCGCTGCATCCAAAAATGGTTTATTATATTCATTCCAAAATTGATCTGCTGATTTATACAAATCATCTGGTGTATTTAATAAATTACTGAGATTCCCATTAAAATCAGTAGATTTTGGTAAACCAAGTTCTTTAATTATTGCTTTTGTATCAGTGCTATATCTTCCTAATATTGTAGTTGTCTTTCCATGTGTTGCAAATAGTTTAACTCCGGATGTTGCCTTATGTTTTAATACACCTACAAAATTGTTTTTTAATGAAGTAATGCTGTCAGGTATCTTTTTTGCAAATGCTTTTACATCTGCATATATCTCATCCAGATGTGGTATGATTTCCTTTGTACCTCCAAAAAGAATTCCCAAACTGCTAATCGCTTTTGTCAATTCAGTTGCATTACCGACAGCATGGAAGATGGCTTTCAAGGGAGCTGCAATTGCAAAACCAAGACCCGGTATCAGGGCTATTGATGAGAATACTGCGTCCAGCACTTGTCCACGGAAGATGGATATGCCAAGATTTAACGCATCTAGGACATCACCTATACCTGGTACAAACCCGGCAATATCCAGAACAGTCTGTAATCCATCCAGAGCCTTATCAAAGTTCTTAGCGGCAGTACACTTGGCTAAACCGGTTGGATCAATATACTTAACCGGATTGTTGGAAACATATGAGTAAAGGTTTAGTCCGTCACCACCGTACGGATCCTCCTGCGTAAATCTTCCTATACCCAGATCATAATACCTTGCTCTAAGGTAAATCTGTCCGGTTACGGTATCATACTGCTCACCCGTATAGCGGAACCTGTCATAATTTTAACCCTTAAAATTATGTTTCTTCTTATTTTCTTTCTTGATTAAACAGTTCATCAACTATTTGATTGCAGAGTTGTTTTGAATTATCTGCTCGATTCAATAAATCAATATTATTTGTGGTTAAGTTAGCTAATTCTAGCGAAAGTGATGAAAATTGTTTCGCTAAAGATATCTCACCGATATCAAAGGATAAGTATATCAGTCCACTTCTTAATGATATATGCTTTCTTCCATTAATAGTTTCAGAAATAATTACTCTTTCCTTATCATTTAGGTTATTCATTGCGCTCTTTATTGTTTCAAATATTCTTTCTAAAGATTGAGCTGATTTAATATATACAACCAATTCAGACATCTTATCTATTAATATCCAAGTAGGTTCTTTAAATGAACCATTTTTAAATGCCATATAATACTCTAATATTTTTACTTCTCTCCATTCCTGCTCCATCTCTTTTGGAATGTTAAGTTCAATATACCTTTTATACTCCGGTAAATTTTCACGTGCCATAATAAATGTAGAACAATCCGATGAAAAAAACAGTTCTTTAGCTTCATTAAATGACATTTTTTTCTTAACCATAATTTTCTCCTCTTTTTTAATGCTACCCCATATCACTTTATACAGGGTAGCTCATTATTATTTTATTGCTTTCCACAATCCATCTATTGTTTTCACGAATTTATAACCACGCCCTTTTAAGTAATCAATCTCTCTTTGGTAAAATCGTTTTGTTCCATCATTAAAAAGATATTTTACAAATGGGTCATTAGATAATAATATTTGTTTTTTCGCAGAAATTTGGTCATCAATAAACTTTTTATTAACTTTCCAAATTTCATCATAATTTTGTGCTGCTTCAGTTACTAGCTCATTCCAAACTTCATCAGACATTTTAAATATGTATATCCCATATTAAGAGCTTTCGTATCATAAGAACCAGTTATCCCCAATAAAGCTTTCTTACTTGTTGGATTATTTATTGCTTTTGACATATAATTATCAATAGCATTCTGAGAAAGTTTACCCACTCCCTTAACAGCCTTTTTAACAGTTCTTATTACTTCATCAGCTCTAGTTATAAGGCTGTTAATGCCACTCCTAATACCCGTTACAATATTATCCAACTTTTTCTTACCAATCAAATTTTTTGCTACAAAATTGTTTTTTAATGAAGCAATGCTGTCAGGTATCTTTTTTGCAAATGCCTTTACACCTGCATATATCTCATCCAGATGTGGTATGATTTCCTTTGTACCTCCAAAAAGAATTCCCAAGCTGCTAATCGCTTTTGTCAATTCAGTTGCATTATCGACAGCATGGAAGATAGCTTTCAAGGGAACTGCAATTGCGGAGCCAAGACCGGGTATGATGGAAATGGAGGAGAATATTGCATCCAGAACTTGTCCACGGAAGATAGATATGCCGACATTCACCGCATCCGCGATTTCACCAAAACCAGGGATAAACCCAGCATAATCCAGAACAGTCTGTAACCCATCCAGAGCCTTATTAAAGTTTTGAGCGGCAACAC
>DATMUM010000170.1:0-13585 GCA_035564175.1 Mobilitalea sp. | reverse complement strand
CTATGCTGGGTGACATTATTCTTGCAGAACCAGGTGCATTAATCGGTTTTGCCGGACCTAGAGTTATTGAGCAGACCATCGGACAAAAGCTTCCGGAAGGCTTCCAAAGAGCGGAGTTCTTATTGGAGCATGGCTTTGTTGATCAGATCGTACCTAGAGATCAATTAAAACAGACCTTGGGAACCATTCTAAAATTACACTGAATATTCTGATGCCATTGCCGGCATCATGGAGGCAATTATGGATATTACACCATGGGAAAAAGTAAAATTAGCCCGTATGCCTGTCAGACCGACAGGTCTTGATTATATAGACCGTATTTTTGATAATTTTCTGGAAATGCACGGCGACCGTTATTTCGGGGAAGACAGAGCAATTGTAGGCGGAATTGCCTTCTTAGGAAATATACCGGTTACAGTAATTGCTCAGCAAAAAGGTAGAAATACGAAAGAGAATATTACCAGAAACTTCTCCATGCCCCATCCGGAAGGTTATCGAAAGGCCCTTCGCCTTATGAAACAGGCAGAAAAATTCCATCGCCCAATCATCTGCTTCATTGATACTCCCGGCGCCTTCTGCGGTCTGGGAGCGGAAGAAAGAGGTCAAGGTGAGGCAATCGCAATCAATCTTGCGGAAATGATGATATTAAATACTCCGATCATCTCAGTTGTCATATCCGAAGGTGGAAGTGGTGGTGCGCTTGCTCTTGGTGTGGCTGACAAGGTATATATGCTTGAGCATTCCATCTATGCCATCCTATCACCGGAAGGCTTTGCAAGTATCCTTTATAAGGATTCTTCGAAAGCCGAGCAAGCTGCAATGGATATGAAGCTGACAGCCCAGGACCTGCTTCAATTTGGCATTATTGATGGAATCATCCCTGAACCCCAAGGCGGAGCGCATAATGATTATAATCTGATGGCTCAGAGTATTAAGACTGTACTGGAAGCCGATCTTCAGAATTTGATGGAAATGCCAGTGGATGATTTACTGGAAAAGCGATATCAAAAATTTAGAAAGATGTAATCAACATTGTATTATAAATAGATAAAGAAATACTTCTTCCAACAAAAGCCTGAAATAACTGCGATTACAGTTGTTTCAGGCTTTTGCTGCAGGGGGTGTTAGTATTCCTAACTATTTATGATTATAATATAATTTATCTTTTTTCACATGAACTATGCTTGATGTAATGGTTCCGCTGTAGTTCTCCACATAATCCCGATATTCTTCGTAATTGATATAATATTGTTTTCCCCAGGAGGAGATGCGAAGCATAATGCGTCCGGCCACGTCATCCTTAATCAATCCGGTTACAGTAACATAATGGCTGTTTATATCATTGTAAATTACTTTATAATAATATGGCTTGCGTTTTTCCTTCGCTTCCTGTTGAGTATCGCTCTTTTCCTGGTACTCTATTTCCTTGCGTTCGTAAAAAGGTATGCCTTTCTTACCCCATAGGTTCGGAGTGTTAGGCCCAATCGATAGAATGACTGGTATATCATTGTTCAGCATATTTTCAATCATATCATACATATCATAATATGTTAATTTCCATTTCCAGCTTGCTTCAAGCCCCATGCGATTGGTATCGGAATAGGAATTAATAGCAGAGGCAACCTTCGGCCCTAATACCGCAATAAATCTTCGGGTCTTCGTATAATCGTCATGGATCGCACGGACATAAGGGGTGTAATTTTCATATTTTATATGGTTGGTTCCCAGAAGGGCTAGTTCGGTATGTGGGCTATGAAGATCCACGTTATGCAGGGCAAGGTAGAGAAACATATCTGCGGTTGCGATGGTTCCGCAGCCGTAATTATGAAGAATATAATCCTTACTATACCAGTATGTCTTCGGAAACCACATCTGACTTCCACCGTAAGAAATACCGGAATCCTTGATGACAGGCACATAATCAGGATTTGCTAATTCTATTATTGAGTTATTCTTTGTTGGCACAGTAGATTCTCCTAAATATATGTTCTCAATTCATTTTATTCATAGCGGTTGTTCATGTTGCTGACATTATTAGGAGGACGATCCTGCGAAATTATATTAAGTATTGACTATTAACCCAATGGTAACTTAAAGCGATTCAGTATTGGGACGAAAAGCAGGAATTTGCTGAGGAGTTTACACGATATTTAGAACGAGATATTAGCATAGGAAATGAATTTATTAATTGGAGTAAATAAATATATGAACATAAATAGAGGCATTTAGTGTGTTGGACTAAATGCCTCTGTTGCTTATTCATTCACTAAAGGTTTCTTTCTGAATTCTTCTACCAACCGTATTACTATACAGATAATAAAGGTTATGACGATAAACATTTCAATCAGGAAGGAAATGTCGTATTCCCAGCCGTAGGTCCTTGCATCGCTTGTGATAGGCACATAGCGATGTATTAATAACAATAAAGCATTGAGAACACCAAGTACTGTGCCCAGATAAGGAATCTTCTTGATTCCACCTGCAGTATACAGCATCATAAAATAGGTGATAAAGTAAATCATGGCACCATATCCGCTGCTTAATTCTTTCGTCTGGGTTGTCAGGAATACGTATACAACAATAAAGGCTCCTGTTCCGATAGCAGTATTTATAATACGTGATCTCATTCCGTCCTTCGTATAGCTGGTGATGAATACCGGAGCAACTAAGAACAGCCAGATTAGATATTTAAAAATGTCATAGGATTCCTTGCCAAGGTATAAATACACTGTACTTACAATCTGCATGATAAAGATGCCGAGCGGCAGCAGCTGTGCAATAATACGGATCCAGGTATTAAGCGCCCTATTCTTACGTATTAAATAATCAAGTGCAATTCCATAAATGATGAATGGCAGCATGGTAAGGATTAAGCTCAGCTGATTTTCGAGTATGAACTGGTCGCTTAACAGGTGCATTACCACCAGACCGAAGTAAACTACGATAAAAATAGTAACGGATAAATTACGCAAAATAAAGGATGATATTTTTTTCATACGGATCCCTTTCAATTCGGATTAAGAAAGAAAACAGCATACAATATTATTCTTCTGTTTCTCCTTCGTCTTCAGTATCAAACAGACATACCTGTCTCTTTCTTGCCATCTCATCACTATCCAGATATTCATCGTAGGTAGTAACCTTATCAATCAGATGACCATTTACGACTTCCATGATACGGTTTGCTGAAGTCTGGATGAACTGATGGTCAGGTGATGTGAAAAGAGCAACACCGGGGAATTTGATCATACCATTGTTCAGTGCGGTGATGGACTCCATATCAAGATGGTTGGTAGGCTCATCAAGAATTAATACATTTGCTCCCATGATCATCATCTTGGATAACATGACACGGACTCTTTCTCCACCGGAGAGAACCTTTACCTTCTTGGAGCCTTCTTCACCGGCAAATAACATTCTTCCCATGAAACCGCGAACATAGGTAACATCCTTTTCCGGAGAGAAGGGCATTAAGAAGTCAACGATGGTTTCCTCTCCTTTGAAAAGCTCGGTGTTATCCTTAGGGAAATAGGATACATTGGTGGTAATACCCCATTTATAAGAACCTTCGTCCGGTTCCAGCTCGCCTGATAAAATCTTAAATAAGGTAGTAGTAGCAGCCGTATTAGGGCCGACAAATGCAACCTTATCTTCTCTGCCCACGATAAAGGAAATCTTATCCAATATCTTTACACCATCAATGGTCTTGGACAGGTTTTCAACGGTTAATACCTCATTACCGATTTCTCTGCTGGGTCTGAAATCAATATAAGGATATTTTCTGCTGGAAGGTCTGATTTCGTCCAGCTCAATCTTTTCCAGAGCCTTCTTTCTGGAGGTAGCCTGCTTGGATTTGGAAGCATTCGCGCTAAAGCGCTGGATGAACTCCTGTAATTCCTTGATCTTTTCTTCCTTCTTCTTATTGGCTTCCTTCATCTGCTTCACCATCAACTGGCTTGATTCATACCAGAAATCATAGTTACCGGAGTAAAGCTGGATTTTGGCATAATCGATATCAGCAATATGGGTACATACTTTATTCAGGAAATAACGGTCATGGGATACGACGATAACCGTATTCTCAAAGTTAATTAAAAATTCCTCCAGCCAGCGGATAGCTTCCAGATCCAAATGGTTGGTAGGCTCGTCGAGAAGAAGGATATCAGGATTTCCGAACAATGCCTGGGCAAGTAATACCTTGACCTTATGACCACCATTCAGTTCTGACATCTTTTTATCATGAAGCTCTGTGTCTATTCCGAGACCATTTAAGAGGGAAGCGGCATTGGATTCTGCCTCCCAGCCGTCCATGGAGGCGAATTCACCTTCTAATTCGCTGGCACGGATACCGTCTTCCTCGGTAAAGTCTTCCTTTGCATAAATAACGTCTTTTTCCTTCATGATTTCATAAAGACGCTTGTTGCCCATGATAACTGTCTCTAATACCTCATAAGCATCATATTTGAAATGGTCCTGCTGTAAGAAGGATAATCTTTGCCCCGGGGTAATGATAACCTCACCCTTACTGGCCTCTATCTGTCCTGTTAATATTTTAAGAAACGTTGATTTACCGGCACCGTTCGCACCGATTAAACCATAGCAGTTGCCTTCGGTAAACTTAATGTTTACATCCTCGAACAAAGCACGTTTTCCTAATCTTAATGTTAAATTACTAGCCTGTATCATGTAAAACCTCCTGGAATACTTACATACAAGATGAAACAGTTAGCTGCTTCACTTGCCATGAATTATAAACAATCGCCATTTCTATTGTATCGTATATTCCTGAATTTGCAAGAGAATTTTATATACCGGTTGGTTGGAAAATGTACTAGGCAAAATTAGTAAAATTGGTATATATGGATTCACTAATCGACTCAAAAACGGCTCTTAAAATAGCAAAAAAAGAATATGACCTACAGCCGGGAGAAGGCTGGGCCATCGGTTATCATTTTACATTAGACAAAATATCCGACACTAATATAATACAAGTATTTGGAAGAGACGATTCGAAAAACTTTACCAAAATATCCATTAACGCAAAGACGAAGGAGGTAATAGCAGCAATACATAAAGTAACTCATGATGATGGTGTTACTTATGATTGGGAGATATTAAACACCATTAGAGTTAGAGAAAAGGATAACTGTATTTAAAACTGGGGCATGAAATAGATGATTGCTGTAGGTTGCAGGCATACTATTTGAAAGATTCCACGAGGGTTCTTTTACTCTATGCCAACAATCAGCTGCAATCATCTACTTTATCTGCACAATCTGGAGTTCAGCACATTGACTTTTAATTCCATCTTCGATAGAATGTAGGTAGCAAAGAATGGAGTGGGTTTATGGCAATCAATAAAGCAATGCGTCTTGCATTGAAGGCATTATCTTATCAGGAAATGGACGTGAAGAAAAACTATAAACTTAAGCGCCAGCTGACGAATGCTGTACATCCGTATATCAAGCCACTATATCAGATGTGGGATCATAAGGTTTCCCTGGAAGATCATGAGATACCGGTTCGTATTTTCTTTCCTCCGGAGGTAGGGACTGTTAATAAGATTATAATATTCTTCCATGGCGGCGGATGGGTGATAGGCAATATCGATAGTTATACGGGAGTATGCTCCCATATGGCAAAGCAGACAGGTCATATCGTAGTATCGGTGGATTACCGATTGGCACCGGAGTTCAAGTTTCCTGCTGCTTTGGAGGATTGCTATGCTGTTTCAAGGGAAATTTTTGTCGATGCAACTTTATTTGATGTCAACCCGGAGGATATTACCCTGGTTGGGGACAGCGCCGGGGGGAACCTTGCGGCTGCAGTATCTTTGATGGCCCGGGACAGGGGTGAATTCTTGCCGAAGAAGCAGATATTATTGTATCCGTCAACGGGTAGCGATCATAGTGAAAATTCACCTTATCCCTCGGTACTTACGAATGGTACTGATTATCTTCTGACCTCAAAACGAATTAATGATTATATGGATTTATATATCAGCTGTCAGGAGGATCTGCAAAACCCCTATCTCGCACCTGTTCTGTCAAAGGATTTGTCCAGGCAGCCAGACACCCTGATCATTACAGCAGAGTACGACCCGCTGAGGGATGAAGCAGAATTATATGGTAAGAAGCTATATGAGCATGGGAATCAGGTAGAGGTGTACCGTATGAAGGATGCTTTGCATGGATTTATTTCATTGCCAAAGCATTTTGTTCATGTGAAACGAAGCTATGACCTGATTAATAAATTCATAAATAAGCAGGACTAAGATTTATATTTTGGATGAAATTGCAGTCTTGCGATTAACTGAAGAAATTTACGGATAAAATCGTTATAGATACAGGAATGAGCAGCATTGCTCTGATAATGACTTGATTAGCAAGTTACGCAGGAAGGGGGAGAAGGGAGCTCTATGGCAAGAATTAGACCAGTCGAATGGACAAGACTTGATAATGCGGCCAAAATCTTTCCGCCAAATACGAATGAAAGAGACACCAGAGTTTTTCGTTTTGTCTGTGAACTGAAGGAAGAGATTGATAAGGACGTTCTTCAGCAGGCACTGGATAATACGATGGCTCTTTTTCCTATGTATAAGGTAATACTTCGACGGGGTATTTTCTGGTATTATTTTGAAAGCACGGATTTGAAACCTGAGGTTGTTGAAGAGTATAAGCTGCCTTGCAGCATGCTGTATATTCCAAGCCGAAGAAATTTGCTTTTCCAGGTTTCTTATTATAATAAGCGAATTAATGTAGAGATGTATCATGCTCTGACCGATGGAGCAGGTGCTCTGGGATTTTTGAAAACTCTGATATATTATTATATTACGATCAAGCATGAGGAGGATTTTAAAGATAATATTCCTAAACTGGATTATGACGCATCCTTCTCGCAGAAAATGGATGACAGCTTCTTAAAGCATTACAGCGGTGATAAAAAATTTGATAAAATAAAGATAAACAGAGCATATCATATCGTTGGCAGACGCCCTATCGATAACCGGCAGAAGGTTATTGAAGGGGAAATGTCAGTAAAGCAGGTTCTGGAGCTGGCTCACCGGTATGATACCACCCTGACCATTTATCTGACAGCGCTGTTTATTCAGGCAATTTATCAGGACATGCCTGCCAGAGGACGAAAATATCCGGTTGTCTTATCCGTACCGGTGAATCTTCGTACTTATTTTCCATCAGTAACGGCCAGGAACTTTTTTACGACGATTAATATCAGTTACCAATTTGGTAAGCATTCAGAGCGGTTGGAGGATATTATTCAGGCAGTGAAGGATTCCTTCACCAAGGAGCTGACGGAGGATAATCTCAGGAATCATATGAACCGTTTATCTGCACTGGAGCATAATACGTTCATTGCGATTATTCCTCTGGTGATAAAGGATTATATCCTTCGAATTGCCAATAAATTATCAGACAGAGGGGTTACGGCAACGCTTTCTAATGTTGGCAGGATTACTCTGACAAAGGAGCTGGCTCCTTATATTCAGGTATTTGATTGCTTCACCAGTGTAAGAAGGCCGCAGATAGGAATGTGTTCTTTTGGGGATCGTTTGATGGTCAGCTTTGCTTCTCCATTTACTTCAACGGATATACAGAAGAATTTCTTTCGAATGCTGACCAAAGAAGGCGTTGAGGTAAGAATTGCTTCTAATATTAAGGAAGTATAGGGGATGCAAGGATTAGATCCGCGCATTTTTATGATGTATTTATTGATTGGTTTATACGGGATATTGCTATAGAAGCTTTATTGAGTTTATGCAAGAGAGATAGGAGATGCGAGGGTGCTTAGTTGTGATAACTGTAAGGTAACACTGAAGGGAAAGCATAAGGTCTGCCCTTTGTGTGGCGGTATCATACCGGAAAATGAAGAGCAGGAGGAAGAGGTCTTTCCGTATATTCCGACGATATATCAGGAATTTAATATATTAATAAGAACGATGATATTATTATCCATATCTGCTGTTATCATCAGTTTTGCGGTAAATGCTATATTTACCAGAGAATCCAGGTGGTCCATTCTCGTGGCAGCAGGTATCCTGTGTATGTGGATCAGCTTATTCTTTATCATACGTAAGAAGAATAACATTCCTAAGACGATCGTATGGCAGGTGGCTTTAATCAGCATTCTGTCCGTACTATGGGACAAATCAATTGGGTGGCTTGGATGGTCACTGGACTTTGTAATTCCAACCGTATGCGTCGGTGCTATCATTGTTATGGCGATTGCTGCCAAATTACTGAAAATTGGAGTCAGAGATTTGATTATTTATCTTTTTGTGGATGTTATTTTTGGATTTGTACCAATCATTTTTCTATTGCTCGGCTGGTTACACATCCTTTTTCCGTCCATCATCTGCGTCGCGGCAAGCGCCATCAGTTTATCTGCACTGATACTCTTTGAAGGGGATAATATGAAGACAGAATTGAATAAGAGAATGCATATATAATTAAGAAAGGATAAATCCTATGAGTACGTTTACTTTAAAAATGATCGCAATCATTGCCATGCTGATTGACCATATTGGCGCAATCTTTATATCACCATCAGCACATCCGGAGCTGTATGTTCTGTTTCGGGGAATCGGAAGATTAGCATTTCCAATCTTCGTATTCATGGTAGTGGAAGGTTATTATCATACCAGGGACGTTAAAAAATATTTGAAAAGACTTGGTATTTTCGCTTTGATTTCTGAGATACCCTTTGATCTGGCATTTTATCAAGTTCATTTTAATACTAATGTCATTACAGATATCAGGAAGGTATTTGATGGTGGTTATCATGAAGCTAGATTAGAAGCTTTACTGGGACGTTTCAATCAGGATCAGAATGTCTTCTTTACCTTATTCATCGGTTTGCTACTCATCTATCTGATGAGTATGGTTGAGACGAAATATGCAAACAAGTTCCTGATCAGTAATCTTATTGATGCTGCACTTACTGTCGGAGCCTGTGCAATTGCTTACCTTTTGCGTACTGATTACAGTATCGCCGGAATATTAATCTTTGTGTCCTTCTATCTGTTCCGCGGCAGTAAGATTATGATATCCATCTGCTTATTTATCATATGCGGAACAGTTTTAAGTAGTATTAAAGATTTTCAGGAGACCGGCGATTTCTTAGCAATTATCAGTATGCTGGCTACCTTTGCCATGATACCGATTGCATTTTATAACGGAAAAAAGGGCAAAAATGCAAAATATATTTTTTACATCTTTTACCCTGCACATCTGCTCTTATTATTTGTGATAAAACAATTTATTTGAAAAGTACAAAGCTTTCCGAATCTGCTGATGCCTGACTGGTTCTTGCTTCCTGACGGATGTTTTCGCCAGAGGCATAAGGTTTGTCCGGAAAATAATATTTAGAGTCCATTTCATGGATGCTGTTTACAGAAGGGAAGCGATAATAAGTTTTTCTTGAAGGTTCAAAATACATGTTTACAATCCTCCTACTGATGTTACTTTAATAATATTGTTCTTCAAACACCATCGAACTATACTAGGAATTAGATTGAGAATTTACATTTTTTAGAATTTGATAAATCGAATTGTATGATTTTCAAGGTGAAAGCCGTATCGGTGTTTTAAATCTTTGCCAAAAGGATTTTGCCACGGAGATTATCATACCGGGAACATGTTACCAAGATAAGTGAAGAAGAGATTCGCCATATCTATGACTTTATTGCAATAAGACATTATGAGGTGCAGGCTACCATTATTGAGAATTTAGGATTACAATGTGTAGACAAGGACTTTATTGACAGCCAATTCGATTGGCTTATGAGATGGGATAAGCTTGGTGAAACAAGAATAAGATAATGGAAGGTAAGATCAAAAATGGCAAGCACGGATGAAATCCTTAATTCATTATTACATAGCATATCCCAAATGGATGAAGTACAATCAATTGGGATCAGCGGTATTATAAATCCGTTACCTAAGGCAGGTGAGGGGGACATTGATGTTTTTATTTATTGCGATCAGATACCTGATGCCAAGAGACGCAATTCTATATTAACCGAATTTGGTGATCGATTGCAGGAAGGCAAAATCAACGTATTTGAAAAGGGACGCTGGGGAACCGGTGATTATGTACTGATTAACGGTGTTGAAACCTGGTTAATGTACTTCACTATAACGGAAACCCTGCAATGGATTTAGCCATAGACCATTTCCTTCAATTATTATTTGCCATGAATAAAGTATATTTTCCGAGTCGTAAAAGAACACTTGAATTAATAGGGCATTTCGAGATAAAACCGCATAATTGCATCGAGAATTTATTAGAAATAGTGCGTTTGGGCGGTTACTCAGAAACCCTGGACCATTCGTATGAATTATGGTGCAGAATGGTGAACGATCTTATGGATGCCACATCAGGCATCATGGAGGCTAATTAATATGATTTCATTGAATATTCCAGAAGTTAAAGCATTTATGTCAAAGCTTCTGATGAATGCAACTTTTGATCAGTATCTTCTTAAGGAAATGGAACTTCAGACCTTTACCGGGTTTACGATTACAGGGCAATTAAACGAAGCCTTCTTCACGAAGGAAGAACTGGAAGAGCGTTCCGAATGCAAATCCATTCTCTGGAGTGAGGTTCGCCAGGTCGTATTCTCGATGATTAAGGGAAATAAGACGCCGCTTTCACTGAAGATCATCTTCCAGCTCCCGAAGGATCAATGTGAGCTTATGGTTAATCGGTTGGGAGGAAAAATTCGCGTCGAAGAGGTCGGGGGTCTGTATATGAATGTTCGGTTTGAGAAGGGGGAACTTCGTATCATTTCCGGAACAGCAATCAAGACCTTTACCCTGGATAAAACCCTGGAGCAGGAATGGGATCTGCAGGTAAAGACATTCTTAGAAGAACAGGGAATTATATGTGAAGAAAATGAATAGTAATATAAGTAGTAAAATAAGTAGTAATATAATTGTTGGTGAATTGAAAAGTTAATATAATTGTTAGCACTCTTGTTTAAAGAGTGCTAATTTTGTCTTGACAATTTAATTTGCCCGTATTATCATATCCTTTGTAGGAAATTTAACCAATCCAATCAGCGTTCATAAAATCAAAATGATACCAGGTGGTTTTTATCGAACGTTATATTTTTAACGCGGCAGGCGAAAATATATTGAAACGCACCGACGTTACACATAAATAAGTAAGGAAAAGGAGTGTTAGTATGAGCACAGAACATGGTAATTTATCAATTCATTCAGAGAACATTTTCCCAATAATCAAAAAGTGGTTGTATTCCGACCATGATATTTTTATTCGTGAGTTGATCTCCAACGGCAGTGATGCTATTACGAAGTTAAAGAAGCTGGAGATTATGGGAGAAGCCAATATTCCTGAGGATAATCAGTATCAGCTGACTGTCACTGTTAATCAGGAGGAGAAGACCATCCGTTTTTCCGATAATGGTATCGGTATGACTGCGGATGAAGTCAAAGAATATATCAATCAGATCGCATTTTCCGGAGCACAGAAGTTCATGGAGAAATATAAGGATAAGACCAATGAAGACCAGATTATCGGTCATTTCGGCTTAGGCTTTTATTCTGCCTTCATGGTTGCATCCCGTGTATCCATCGACACGCTGTCCTGGCAGCCGGATGCAGCGCCGGTTCATTGGGAGTCGGACGGCGGTACGGAATATGAGATGAGTGATGGTACCAGAACAGAACGCGGTACGGACATCACACTCTATCTGAATGAGGAAAGCTATGAATTTTCCAATGAGTATCGTGTCAAAGAAGTGATTCAGAAATACTGTTCCTTCATGCCGGTTGAGATTTATTTTGTAAATGCCAATGCTCCGGTAATGGAAGAGAAGGAAGAAGTAATCGATGCTTCCGTCGATAGTGAAGGTGTGGTAGAGGAAGCTGAGGATAACAAGAAAGATAATAAACCTCAGCCAATCAATAATCCTCACCCTCTGTGGGCAAAGCATCCGAATGACTGCAAGGAAGAGGAATACAAGGAATTCTACCGTGAGGTATTCCATGATTATAAGGAGCCTTTATTCTGGATTCACCTGAACATGGATTATCCGTTTAATTTAAAGGGTATTCTTTATTTCCCTAAGATCAATACAGAGTATGATTCACTCGAAGGTGTCATTAAATTATACAATAACCAGGTATTTATCGCTGACAACATCAAGGAAGTTATTCCTGAGTTCTTAATGTTATTAAAGGGTGTCATCGATTGTCCTGATCTGCCGTTAAATGTTTCCAGAAGTGCATTACAGAATGACGGTTTTGTAAAGAAGATTTCCGAATACATTTCCAAGAAGGTAGCAGACAAGCTTGCCGGAATGTATAAGGTTGAGCGAGAAAATTATGTGAAGTTCTGGGATGATATCAACCCCTTCATCAAATTCGGCTGCTTAAAGGATGAGAAATTCCGCGAGAAGATGAAGGATGTCATCATTTATAAGAATTTAGAAGGAAAGTATATTACTCTCGATGAGTATATCGCTGCAAACAAAGGCCCCGATGCTGAGGCTGAGAAGAAGGATAAGGAGAAGAAGTCTGAGGAAGCTTGCGAGTGCGGACATGACCATAAGCATGAGGATGGCTGCGAATGCGGACACGATCACAACCACGATCATGATGAGGAGGATGAAGTAGATGAGGATAAGAAGACGGTCATCTACTACGTAACGGATCAGAAGCAGCAGAGCCAGTATATCAATATGTTCAAGGAAGCAGGCGTGGATGCATTAATTCTGACTCATAATATTGATCAGCCCTTCATTACTCAGTTAGAGTATCAGGAAAAGAAAATCAAATTCCAGCGTATTGATGCTGATATAACAGACAGCTTCAAAGAAGAGACCAAGAAGAAGGATAAGAAGATCCTAAAGAATAATACGGAATCCATGACCACATTATTCCGTAAGGTGCTTGGTAAGGATAAGCTTGAGGTTAAGGTAGATAAATTCAAGAATGAGAAGGTATCTTCTGTCATGACTCTTTCCGAAGAGAGCCGCAGAATGCAGGACATGATGCGTATGTATAACATGCCCGGTATGGATATGAATGATTTCGGAGGCGGAGAGACCCTGGTATTGAATGCCAACAATAAATTGGTGCAGTACATTATCACCAATGAAAATGCAGAGCAGACTCCAATGATCTGTGAGCAGTTATATGATCTTGCTCTGCTTGGCCATAAACCGCTTGAGCCTGAAGCAATGACCAAATTTATTCAGAGAAGCAATGAAATCATGATGCTTCTGGCAAAATAGTAATTATATAAATTTGGCGTAATACATTGGCAAATGCTCGGTGTCTGAAAAGTACTTTCAGCTTTTTTCACTTTCTGAGTATAAGGATGTATGCGAATCATTTTTTATAGAACTTTCATATTATGTAAGTGATAATAAACTTGAAGATAAGTTTATTATCACTTATTTTTTTATGTTATAGGAAACTTCTCCTTAAGGAGAAGTAGGGAACAAAAATAACCCGCCAGAAGCGGGCATGCAAGACGGACAGTGATTAGAGAAGGTCTATATAAAAGCCTTCTTCAAATTCACCATCTTCTAGGTCAT
>DATMUM010000169.1:0-2054 GCA_035564175.1 Mobilitalea sp. | reverse complement strand
TTTATCCAGCCATAATTGATAGAATTCGTTACCGATATCATAATGAAAGCTAATGTTATACTTGCTTTTCCTCAAGGTATTTTTAATTGGGTTTAAAAGCTTCTTATATTTTTCTTTATCCCGTAAAAAGCTCTTAGAATTCCGATAGAGAGAAGCTATGACATCCTGAAGGTTTCCCTCAATATCAAGTTGTTTGTTCATATAGGCTTCCCCGAAGGTCACCGAGGGATCCGCTATAATATCTGTAATGGACAGGGGTTCATTGAGAACAATCCGGAAGCTGCTTTTACCGCAGCCGTAAGAAATCTCTTCCCCATCCCAGAATTGGACAGAGCACGGATCGGAAAACAGATTGGAAAATATGTTCTTATAAAGGTTTTTTTCTAATTGATTTGGAATTACTTTTTCTTTTAATGATATCACCTAAATCACCTCATGAATTACTAAGTTTATTAGCGAGTAGCAGTAATATTTATCTAGTTTATACATAACTTCTTTATTTAAACATCATATAAAATAATTTCTTGGAGAAAATAATAACTTAAATTATTCTAATAAATTTTGAATGATTTTCTTAATCCATTCCTATTGAAAAGCGGTGAAGAAGCTGAAAATTCTATAAAATATCACCGATGGTTTGATATGGTACATGCATAATTATCAATTTAGTACTTAAAACTAATAACAGTAACGTATTTTATTGAACATGATAATCCTTGTTCCTGTTGTAAAAAGCTCCTGTTGTAAAAGGCTCATAATAGGAACAAATAGGATAGAAGTGGAGGTAATATGAAAAAAGTTATATTGATCTCTTGTATGATTCTGATCATGTTATTTACCTGGTCTTGCTCAGCCAAAAATATTACGAAGACGGCACCACCGACAGCAATACCAACGATAACACCCATTAATGTTAATGAAGCTGATCAGCATACGGCAAAAAATAATTGATAATGCAAAAGTGCATCAGCACCAGTAGACATATTTAAATCAAAGTAAATCAGAATTAATTCAGTGGCTTCAGCTTTCCCGTAAAGGAAATGCTGAAGCCACTGCTATTTCAGCATTATTCTGAGCTGCCTGTTCTAAGATGGCTTTTCTTTTAATCCAATTCTAATAAATCCTTAATGAAATATAATATTATATCATGTATAGTATTATCTGAGATACAATATAAAACATAGGGCTGTCAGAGAATGACATTACGGAGGGAAAATGATTACTGTATTAAAACTAACTTTGGCTAACATCGGACACAAGAAATTCAGGACATCGCTGCTCATCTTATCCATTGTGCTGTCAGTAGCACTGATGTATACGGTTTTGTCCTTAACCAATCAAACAACGGATATTTTTCGGCAGAAGATTAAGAAAGAAGTGGGCAATGCCCAGCTAATGCTGCTTCCAAAAGAGAATTCCGGCGAACAGTACATCGATGAGATGAATTTTAATCAGCAAAAGGGTATGGAATATGAGATACCACTGATTACTGCTTACGGATATTCAGAAATCAATGAAGATAAGCAGCCGGTTATCTTCACCGGAATGTCCAGTGAAGACTTTCGAACCATTTATGGACTGAATTATGTAGAAAAGAATTCGGAGGACATTAAGGAGAATCAGGTACTCATCGGAGAAGAGGCTGCTGATGTATATCAACTGTCCCTCGGTGATCAGCTGGATGTCTCCATGAATAATCAAACATATAGTTTTATTATCTCAGGCATCATTGAAGATCATAACAACAGCCTTGGATATGAGTTGGGAAGCCTGGAGCTGGTTGTAGCAAAGGATACTCTGACCAATATTCTGGGACTGGAAGATAAGGTAAATGGCTATTACATCAGGACGGATGCTCAGACCAGCATAAAGGAATTAAAATTTGAGCTGGAAAATGCATATCCAGAGCTTCAGGTAAAGGACGTCACTGATATGTCCGATTACCGGCAGATGCTGCAGATGATTGTTACCTCACTCTTTCTGATGGTATCAGCTGTGGTTATCGTAAGCGCCTTTATTATATATTCATCCTTTAAAATCATCGCAATTGAAAG
>DATMUM010000168.1:0-8928 GCA_035564175.1 Mobilitalea sp. | reverse complement strand
GTAATCATTCACAGTAGCATTAAAAAATCTGTACCGACATCTTAATGACACACGATCAGAAGATACCCGGTCAAGCAGGATGCGGTACAGACTTGTTCATTCAATTATTTTAGTAAGCTTTGCCCCAATAGGTCATTGCTTTTGCAGGCTTTCCGCAGCATACGCATGTATCTGCAAGATGCTCCTGTTCAAATGGCATACAACGGGAGGTAGCTCCTGTTCTTTCCTTGATCTCTTTCTCGCAAGCCTCATCCTGACACCACATAGCCTTGACAAAGCCGGGCTTCTCAGCGATAGTTTTCTCAAACTCCTCCATGTTAGTTGCAACATAGGTATGGGAATCACGATGCTTTCTTGCTCTTTCTAACATATCAGACTGCATTGTCTCTAAGACCTCTCCAGCCTTAGCAACAATTTCATCCAGGGATACAATGATCTTCTCTCTCGTATCTCTTCTTACGATGACAGCCTGGTTTGCTTCGATGTCCTTCGGCCCGATTTCGATACGGATCGGAACACCGCGCATTTCCTGCTCGCTGAATTTCCAGCCGGGACTCTTATCGGAGTCATCCACTTTAACCTTGAAGGAACTGAGTTTCTCCTTCAGCTCAAATGCTTTATCAAGTACACCTTCTTTCGTCTGGTTAATCGGTATAATCATGATCTGGGTAGGTGCAATTCTAGGCGGAAGCACTAAGCCGCTGTCATCACCGTGAACCATAATGATGGCACCGATAATTCTGGTGGACATACCCCAGGAGGTCTGATGAACATACTGAAGGGTATTGTTCTTATCCGTATACTGGATACCGAAGGCTCTGGCAAAGCCATCGCCGAAGTTATGGCTGGTACCTGACTGAAGTGCCTTACCATCATGCATTAATGCTTCGATCGTATAGGTAGCATGTGCACCTGCGAATTTCTCCTTCTCTGACTTGCGTCCTTTGATCATCGGAATAGCAAGTACTCGCTCGCAGAAATCAGCATATACGTTTAACATCTGAATAGTTCTTTCCTCAGCATCCTCTGCGGTTGCATGTGCAGTATGGCCTTCCTGCCATAAGAATTCCATGGAGCGAAGGAAGGGTCTCGTGGCCTTCTCCCAACGAACAACGGAGCACCACTGGTTATATAATTTCGGAAGGTCTCTGTGTGACTGAATAATCTTGGAATAGAAGTCACAGAACAAGGTCTCGGAAGTAGGTCTGACACACATCCTCTCCTGTAACGGTTCGCCGCCGCCGTGGGTTACCCAGGCAACCTCCGGTGCAAAGCCCTCTACATGATCCTTCTCCTTCTGCAGCAAGCTCTCGGGTATGAACATTGGCATGTATACGTTCTCCACTCCGGTAGCTTTAAAATCTGCATCCAGCTGCTTCTGGACATTCTCCCAGAGTGCATAGCCAAGCGGTCTCAGTATCATACAGCCTCTAACGCTGGAATACTCAATCAGTTCCGCTTTTCTCACGACATCCGTGTACCATTGGGCAAAATCCACATCCATGGAGGTAATTGCCTCAACTAATTTCTTATCCTGTGCCATAAAAATCTCTCCTTTATTAAAATAATAACGTCATTGTTATATTAAACCTGCAACATTTTTGTATTACAAAACCATAGATTATGCTATTCGTACAAAAAATAGACAACAAAAAAAGCCGTTCTATCCACAAGGGACCGAAGGCTTCGGCGGTACCACCCTAATTAACTGCAGTCATACTGACAGTTCTCTTAACACCGTTAACGCCGGTTCTACGTTGTATTTGGGGGAGTGTCTTTCTGGGAAAAGCACATCCTTTCATACAATGCTCCAAGGCCGGTTTAATAATATCGGTATAAGAAGCTTTCACCGCCACTTCTCTCTCTGGGATACGACTATTATCTACTATTCCTCTTCTTTGCATTCGACTTATTCAAATTGATGATTGAATATTGACCTTATTTTATGCCAGAAAATCGTCTTTGTCAAGCGGATATTCAGATGCCATACTGCGGTATCATATTGTAAAGGATACTGGTTTACCGAAATATATGAAATTAGTCAACTGCTACCACAATCCCTTTCTCCTTGACATAATTGATATATTCGTTACCCCAGACCTCCAGACAGTCTAACACCGGTTGAAATTTGTGCCCGATTTCACTGAGGGAATACTCCACCTTAGGTGGAATCTGAGCGTAGACGGTACGAATGATTAAGGCTCTTTCTTCGAGGGCCTTTAACTGCTTTGTTAAAGTTGCCTGCGTCAGATCCGGCAGCCTGCGCTGGAGCTCGTTAAAGCGTAGCGGTCCATTATTTAAATGATGCATAATCAGAAGGGACCACTTGCCCGTTAATATTTTTTGTGAGGTTACATAAGGGCAAAGACCGAACAAATCCTTTTTCTCATTCATTATTATTTACCTATCCTTCTATTTTTGATCAAATTCCTTGAAATATCTTAATTACTCATGCCTAAGATATGCTTATCATCAATTCCTCTGATTAATATTGATAACATTTTCCCCAAGAGAAATTCTAATAAAGTCCGATTGTTCGGTATCAGTATCCTAAAAGATACTTACTATACTAAAAAATCGTACTTTTATTATCTTATGCTATCATATATAATTCGTATATGCAATAAAAATAGTGCAAAAAATAATAAAGGAGAGGAAATCTACGATGAATGAGGTATTAAATTATTTAATTGAGAACCCTGTTTTTTTCATTGCTACGAATGATGGTGACCAACCGCATGTACGTCCCTTTGGAGCAGTAAGTGAGTTTGAAGGTAAGCTCTACATCTGCACCAACAATAAAAAGGAGGTATTTGCCCAGATAAAAAATAATCCGAAGGTTGAAATAAGTGTCATGGGCAAAAACGGAGACTGGCTGCGTGTTGTGGCTAAAGCTATTCCGGATGATCGTGATAGTGCCCGCGAAGCAATGCTGGCTGCAAATCCGGGCCTGAATAGCCTATACAAAATCGGAGATGGCATCTTCGAAGTTCTTTATCTGGAAGATGCAACCGCTACCTTTGCAGCCTTTGGCAGCACACCTAAGGTTATCACTTTTTAGAAATACTGGAAGCTAAAAGTACTGTCCGTACATCGGAGCTCTGCATGTATCTGATGTCTCTCCTGACATAATACTTGCGCAGATGCTCCTGTGTACTAACAGTACTTTCGCTTCAATCTTCATTATAAAATACATTATCCTGATTAGCTGTATTCCCTGTCTTTTCATTTACTACTTTAAATATTGTTATGATAATGATCAGACCAATGGGACCAAGGATGAAGCCAGCGATAGAGAACAATTTTACTCCTATATACATGGCGATCAGGGTGAATATCGGCTTTATTCCAATCCTGTTACCGATTAATTTCGGCTCCAGGATTTCTCTTACGATCTGAGCGAGCAAGAAGGTGGTAATCAGAATTGCTGCCACATATATATTGCCATTAATCAACACAATGATACCCCAGGGAACCAATACGATACCGCTTCCGAGGATGGGCAGGGCATCCATGATGGCTATTCCGATTCCGATCAATACCGCATAATTATTTTTAATCAAAGTTAAGCCAAGAATACAGATAACGGCGACAATTATCATGATGATCAATTGACAGCGAAGATATGCTAATCCTGCTTCCGAAAGCTTCTCTGTTACTCTGTGAATATCTTTATAAATCTGGTTTTTCTCAGCTTTTTCATGAAACACAGGCAAATCCTTAACGATCAATACTGCTGCCACAAAAATAATTAATAGAATACCGATAAAAGCAATCGTTGCGATAGTAATTGTAATCGTATGTCCTGTCAGCTTTGGGACAAGATTGGATTTTAAATTATTGAAGCCATTCGTAAGATGATCATCCACAATAGCTCTCACTGTACCGCAGTCACAGCCCATTAATTGATCACAGCGTCTGCAGATGGAATCAAGTTTATCCGTAATGATTTCAAGATAAATCGGAATATTTTTGACAAATTCAAATGCCTGTCTGATCAGGACGTTAATCAGCATACAGAGTGCCGTACCGAATACTGCAACCAGAAGTATCAGCGCTGCTGAGCCGCCGACTACTCTTGGTATTTTCAGTTTATTATACAAAAGCTCCGTTACCGGGCGAATAATCCATGCGATAAAATATGCTACCAGAAAGGGAAATATCAGTGGCAGCAAATATTTTAATCCTAAATATACGCCCAGTGTAATCAATGCTATTGTAAGAAACCATCTGATTTGATAGGATTTTAGTCCCAAAAATTTCATACACATTTCCCCCTTCGAATAATATTCCATTTTAGCAAAAAAGAGAATTCATTGTCATATGAATCCTCTTATCAATATTGTTTGCCAAACAGATTTTTATATCCTCGGGGATAATTTCTAATTATTTAGCTAATATTATGAAATTAAGCATATTTATGTTAAGGAAAATATAGAATATTAATCCTTTCTTACCACAATCGGTACATAGGGCACTTTCGCAAGAAATGCTGCCTTTGCCTGATCCAGGCCTTCAACAACTGCATAATCATCATCCGGCTTCGTTACCGTAACAACATCTTCGATTGCATACACAGCCTTCTGATATTCATTGATTAAATCCGATAATCTGGATTTATCTTCCGACAAAATATCCGCTTCCTTAACCAGACGTTTGGGAGAAACCAACATTTTGAAAGTCTCGGATGTTGTTCCGTTCTTGTAAAATTCTTTCGCTTCTTTAATAATGATCTCAGCAATTTTATCCGGTAAACAGTAGGTGCTGTCAATGATAAGATTATAATTGGAGAAATCCATATAATTCAGATTATAAATGTCCTTATAACGAACCCGTTCCGTAGCTGCACGCTCAGCCAAAAGCTTCTTCGCTTCTTCCAAAGAAGAGTACTTTTCCTCGGCTCCTCTTTGGTCATTCATGACGCGTTCCGCTGCTACTTCAAGGCTTACTGACACAAATACCTTAAAGGAATGTTCAACAAAATGCCATGCAAGACGGGAATCAAAGATAATGTCCTTATCTTTATTTTCTCTGGAAATTCTGGTTGTTGCATCGTCAATCATTTTATCGTATTTTTTATCGCTGCACATAAGCTGGTTGAGCTCCAGAGTTGTCATGTTCATCTCTCTTGCCAGCTCTCTCTGCACCTTGCCTGTGGAATAAACCTCGTATTGATATTTTTCACTTAACAGCTTGCATATGGTTGATTTGCCGCTTCCCAGATTCCCTGTTATCGTAATATGCATGAATCTTACCTCTCTCTTTCTTACCTATCTGTGAATCAAATTCATCGAAGTAATCTTGTTTCTATAATAATAAAGTATTATAGCCGATAGCCAGTAAAATTACAACCTTTAAGCGGTATTATTGCAAGGTCGGCAGATTAGCATTAGGCAGAGCCTTCCACTGTCTTTTGCTTTATGAGCAATTCTATTTTTTCGAATATATCGTCTTTACATTAACGCCTTTTATCATCCCGAGTTTACCCGCGAGTGTACTGATTACATCTGCCTCCGCATTCACAACCACACTGATGATGCTGATGTTCTTTTCGCGGTATGGCAAACCCATCCGTCCAATGACGTACTGGTTATATTCATGAAGCAAATTGTTTAATCTCTCCACCGCCTCCATATCCTCCACGATAATACCGATAAGAGCAACTCTTGTTTCCATTCTAAGCTTCCTTTCTGTCATGTAACCTTTTATTCAAAGCTCCATGCTTTGTCCGTCAGCAGCAGTCTCCTGATTTATCGTCACCCTTCATTACCGTAAAGTCGTCCATATAATCCTTCATCGCTTTGAAGACTTCCCGGTTCAATGAATAATGAATCCATTTACCATCCTTACGGCAGTGAACCAGATCCGCCTCACATAGGATTCTCATATGATGTGACAGTGTCGGCTGGGATATCTTTAATTGCTCCAGTATTTTACATGCACAGCGTTCACCCTCATTCAGAAAATCAATGATAACCAGCCGGTTTGGATCGGATAAAGCCTTGAATATCATTGACTTCTGATAAAATGTTTCGTTCATATTTTTCTTGCCACCTTTTAATTGATAATACAGTTCTTTCTCTTTCTGCTTCCAGCTATGGACGCTCTGAGAGTTATACCTTAAACCGATAGCCTACACCCCAGATTGTCTCAATGTACTGCGGTTTTGAGGTATTATATTCTATCTTTTCACGAATCTTCTTAATATGAACGGTAACCGTCGCAATATCACCGACAGACTCCATATCCCAGATTTCCCGGAAAAGCTCATCCTTTGTATATACATGATTCGGATTTTCCGCCAGGAAGGTCAGCAGATCAAATTCCTTTGTTGTAAATATCTTCTCTTCACCGTTTAAGAATACTCTTCTTGCCGTTTTATCAACCTTTAAGCCCCGGATCTCGATAATTTCATTGTCTTTTGCTCCGGAACCGATCAGTCGTTCATACCGGGCCAGGTGTGCCTTTACCCTTGCTACCAGCTCACTTGGACTGAAGGGCTTTGTCATATAATCATCCGCACCTAAACCCAAGCCACGGATTTTATCAATATCATCCCTCTTTGCGGATACCATGATGATCGGAATGTTCTTGCCTTCCCGAATCCTCTTACAGATTTCAAAGCCATCCATGTCCGGAAGCATAAGATCAAGGATGATCAGATCGAATTCCTCTGCAAGTGCCCTTTTTGCACCCGTGTCTCCGGCAGTCTCTACTTCCACCTCAAAGCCGCTTAGCTCCAGATAATCTTTTTCTAATTCAGCTATTGCCAATTCATCTTCTACTATTAATATCCTGCTCATTATGAAACCCTCCTTTTATTTATGGAGTTTCCTCCTTATTAATATTATCCCTGTAAACTTGCGCTTCATTTTCAATCTGAATAACTTTCGGTTTCTGTGCCTGCTTATCACTCTTTTTTAAGGTAAAGAATATGGCCGTTCCTATACCAAGTTCACTTTCAGCCCATATCTTTCCCGCATGGTCATCAATTATTTTCTTGGATATTGCAAGACCCAAACCGCTTCCGCCTTTTCGTGAATTTCTGGAGGCATCCGCCCGGTAAAACCGGTCGAAGATATATGGAAGATCCGCTTTCGGAATACCAATTCCGTTATCCTCGATTTCAACCTGGATAAATGCTCCGATATCATGGAGATGTATCTGCATCTGAGGATTCTTCTTGTCCATATATTTTAAAGCATTACCTACAATATTATATATTACCCTTTTCAACTGCTCCGCATCTGCAACAACTTCTACGGAAGGATCCGTATCATTTTCATAAAGCATCTCAACCTTCTTAATCTCAAGGTCTAAGTAAAGCTCTTCGATACAGTCATTAAAGTATTCCTGCAGATTAATATTTTTAAAACTGTAGGGTATGGTATTACAATCTATTTTTGCATAAAATGCCAGCTCATCAACAAGAATAGACATATCATTCGCTTTTGTCATAATTGTTTTCAGGTATTTCTCCTGCTTCTGGGGTGTGTCGGCCACACCGTCCATTAACCCTTCCGCATATCCCTTGATTGCGGTCAGGGGAGTCTTTAGGTCATGGGAAATGTTACTGATCAAGCCCTTGATATCCTCTTCGTAAGCCAGTCTGCTGTCAATCAGCTCCTTAAGGCGGATTCTCATTTCTTCAAAATCCTCACAGAGCTGTCCAATCTCATCGTCCGTCTCCGATTTGACCGAATAATCCAAATCTCCGTCCTTGATCTGGTTCATGGCAATTCGCAGAATATTAAGGGGTCTCAGAATACTTCGATAGATCCACAGCAATAATATAAATGCCGTAAAACACAACGTGAGAAGAAAGGATATAACACTCTGGGTAGCAACCGCCTTAATCTGAGGCAATAGCGTATTCAAGTCGGTAATTACAAATATCGTACCCTCTCCACCGTCTGAAAAATAGAAATCCTGCGCTTTAACCAGAAACGGGTTTTTCCCTTCGATGTAGACACCTCCATCTACTTCCGTATCATTCACGCCAAAGCTCTGAAGGTTACTCTTTATCATATTTAGTAAGGTCTCGTTACCCACAAAGGTGAATTCCTTGTTCTTTCTCACTGCGATGAAGGAATATTTACTCTTCAGCTCCTCATTCAATTTTGATATATAGTCATGATCCTCCAGTGTTACCGGATCCTTGAGTGCAGCAAACTTAATTTCGTTATATGCTCCTCTGGTCAGACGGTTCAGTATCTGGATCGGATTAATGATAATCTGGAAAGTATCTGCCTCTATATCATAGGATTGCTGGATAGAGTTCATCTGTAAACTGACAATTGTGCCTGCCGCTATGGATAACAACATAAGAGGCATTGCTATCATGATAAAAAACGCTGTAAAAAGCTTGTCTTTCAGTTTCAAATGATCCATCCTCCTCCATTTCCATCCTAATTCTTAAAGATTAGTATACCATGTTATTTCCTTATTTGCACAGAAAATAACTATGATATTTCTAAAGATTTCATAAAACAGGGCTGCTGCAGCTCAAATAAGCTGCAACAGCCCCTGATATTAAATCTATCTTCTCAAAATCTTACTTTAAATACTTTCTTAATGCCTCTGCTTTATCCGTCTTCTCCCACGGAAGATCAAGATCCAGTCTGCCGAAGTGTCCATAAGCAGCAGTCTTCTTATAGATTGGTCTTCTTAAATCAAGCATCTTAATGATACCTGCCGGGCGAAGATCAAAATGCTTACGGATGATGGTTACCATTTCATCGTCTGAAAGCTTGCCTGTCCCAAAGGTTTCAAGCATGATGGAGGTAGGTTCAGCCACACCGATTGCATAGGATACCTGGATTTCACAACGGTCTGCCAGTCCTGCTGCCACGATATTCTTCGCTACGTAGCGTGCCGCGTAGGATGCGGAACGGTCTACCTTCGTACAATCCTTACCGGAAAATGCAC
>DATMUM010000167.1:0-3987 GCA_035564175.1 Mobilitalea sp. | reverse complement strand
GGCACGCCGCCAGCGTTCATCCTGAGCCAGGATCAAACTCTCATGTTTAAGTTTTTGATCCAGTCAGATAAACATTGGCCTAAGTGATTGTTAGCAATCACTTTGCATTCTGTCATCTTTACTGTTTTTGTGGTGTATCTGTTACCGATAAATCGATATCAAATACGGTTCGTGATGTTTTATAACATCAATGAAAATCTATTGTTTGGAGCCCATGTGGAGCTCCAAGTTTTTTAGAATTTTCAGGGTTGTTTCACTGTTCAATTATCAAGGTTCGTTACTCGCAACTCCTTGATTTGTAAGGCTTTGCGGGTTCTTATTTTTCGCTTTCGCAACCGGTGTGGCGCGTCAGCAAAAAGAAGTATATCACCTTGCAAAGATAAAGTCAACCACTTTTTCAAACTTTTTTATATCCATTTTCTGGTACGTCAAATGTCGCTTTCTTCCACGAAAAAGTGACCATTTTCTGATTGATTCTTTCAGAAAATGGTCACGCTATATACGGTATAATTCGAGCATTTCAGCCACATATTACTCTATATTATGTATTAAGCCAAGGTCCCCTGCTAGTACATCGTTTTGCAAATAACTAGACTGAGTACGCAGGATAAACTTTCAGAGGTGACATCCAAAAAACACAGGCGTAGTGGGGCTACGACGAGGCTTTTTGGATGTTGCATCTGGAAGTTTAGACAAGTAATCGGTCTAGTTAATTTGAAAACGATGTACTAGTTCCGGTCAGCCGGTTTCGCTACGTTCTCCAGGTATCCCCTACTATGTGACATTTATTTTAATATCATTTTTGTAATGCTGGTTATAAATTTCAAGATAAAGTTGTTGTTATAAATCATGCTCAGGATCTGACTGTCACCAATCATCTGCATTGCTTTCTGCCCAATATCCGTACTACCAAATACGGTAAGCAGGATAAAGAAAAGCCATACGACCACAAGTCCATGCAGAAGGCCTGCCAATAACCCAGCGGTTTTATTAATTTGGTTAAGGAGTGGTAGCTTGCTGACAATATCCAGAGTAAGACAGATTACCCACAACAAAATCAGCAATACGATAAAGGTAATAATGAATGCCATTGCATTAATGATTACTCCGGTCAGATAGTTAGTAACATAATCTTTAAAGTTATCGATGGCTAGCGCTTTATAGACATCCGCATTATTATTTTCTATCAGGGAGTCTTTGATCGATTGGGGTAATGAAAGCTTCTCTATCAAGGAAACCTGCTCACTTTTTGCAGCCTCCTCTGCTGAAAATGGAAGCATTTTCTCAACCTTTGAGGAAATGCCATCATAAATCTTCTCGTTTCCTCTCATGAAATCATTCACATATGGGCTGATCCATATGGTGAGAATTACTGCAACTACAAGTGAACACAAGGAAAAAACCGTTTTAATAAATCCTGCCTTCATACCGATTAAGGTATTTACCACCAAAATTGCCAATACAACTAACAACAACCAGTTCATCATATCCTCCATCCCGCCATTATACGCTGGCTTTATACTTCGTAATTTATATACAGTAATTTACGACAGCTTAAATTCATATGGAGAAAATCAGCATCATCTGCATGCCTAAGTCCCCTCAAAATAAATATCTATTAGATAATTGCAATCAATATACTTATCTATTTTACTTCATAACTGATATAAATGCCTCCGCTCCAACACACATATACATAACGTTTTAATGCTTTACTTCGCTCTGGAATTTATAGCATAGCCCTATTATTCCTTTAATTGAATTTCATACAGCTTACTGTCGTTCGCAAGGTAATACTGGTCGATATTGTTGATGGAGTAAATCGCCTCAATATTGCTGTCAAAGGTATATTTGAATTTAACTTTTCCATTCAATTTCATGATAAGGCAGGACATATTATCGTACATAACAATTTCGTTGTCTGAAAGAGATATCTTCTCATAATCAAAATCCAGGGTCTTATCTAATACCTTTTTCCCGCTCAGATCATAAAGCAGGAGCTGTTTGGTGCTGGTTCCATCCTTCTGTAATACTACCCCGACGTATTTATTATTATATAGGATGCTCTGGATCTTACCTTCAAAATCCTCTTCGTGCACTAATTTAGGCTTCTCTGCCACTGAGTAGATAAGAAATCCATTATCCTTGAATACACACGCCGTATCGTTGTTGACAAATGCTACTCTCGGTACGATTATCCCTTCAGCGAATGCCCAGCCGCCTACAATACCATCTGTAAAGTTCTGGCCAACTTCACCCAGATTATAAAAGGATATGTTATCTACCAGCTTCCCATCTGCATAGGAAAGGTAGCTGAAAACCAGCTTTTTCCCGTCATCAGACATCGAAAAATCCATCGGATATCCCTCTGTATTTACACTGGTCGTTTTATCCCACAGCTCAGTACCATCGGTTGCATCATATAATTTAATATCATTACCGTTTTCCGTCTCCATCAGAGCTGCTACTACACCCTGGCGGGCAACTTCAACCTTCTGGATATTATAACGTGTCTGAATCCCGTTACCCACTTCACCCTTTTGGTTAAATATATGTATTGATTTTCCGTCCTTATCCGCTATCGCTACGTAATTATCGCAGGTATCTACTATTGGTGTGGACATTTCATAGGATCCGTTCCATAATAATCTGCCGCTCTTATCCACTGCTACCGCGCCGTCTTTACTGTATTTTACTATCGAAGTACCATAGTTTAGATATCCTACCGCACTCGTTGCGGAGACATCCACCTTCTTAATCACACTATAGCTATTATAATTCCTGTTATAAAGCCTTATCAGGTAAATCGATCCCAACACCGCGAGTATTAGGATTACCGCGATGATAATTGCTCTCCTTCTTTTCTTATACCTTTTTTTCCGATTCCCATATTCTCTTAAGGCTTGTCCCTCATTTTCGTTCGCCATAACTTACTCCCGTTATAGTTTATTGTGTTAAAACTCAGCATATGCCATATAATCAAGGAATAAAATAATCGATTATACCCATCCGGTATTAATCATAGCTCTAAAGGATGACGATTATATCTGTTCTCCCTGATTAAATATCCCTGCTTCGTTTCATAAGATAATTTCATAGAGATTATACCGCATTTTATTTCGGATGGCACGCATTATTTTACACAAAACACAGAATTTAGGTATATATCTCAATCGTAACAAAAAAGGTGCTTCGAAAGGCATTCTTCCTAACCCTTCTGGCACCTGTTTTCTTTTATGGTACAATTAACTTCTGCCCTACGTAAATGAGATCCTGATCCTCAATATTGTTCAGAGCCATGATTTTATTTACTTTGGTATAGGTTTTATAAAGCTTGTAACTGATGTCGGCTAATGTATCTCCGGTCTGTACCGTATAATATTTTACCTCGTTCTGTACGGAATTGGTTCCTTCAGTAGCCGTTGCCGCTTGCTGATCGGAAGGCTTTACCGTAGCCTGTGCCAGCTCCTCATCGGTAGAAGAATTATTCTGGTTATTATCTTCAACCCCGTTATTGCCATTATCCGTCTGACCCGTGGTATCCTCGGTTGGCTGAACATCTCCCGGTACAACCTCAATGTTCACGCTTTGATCCTTTGAAGCGGCTGTTTCCTCAGCCGCAGTATCATTCGTCACGGTATCTGAAGACTGGGAGGAACCGTTTTCTGCAAACATTGCCTGGATTTCTTCCATGTTCTGAGAAAGATAATCCATTGTATTCTGCATGCTTTTCATCTGATCATAATTACTTAACATGGCAGCTCCAACCACGAGAATTATTACTGCAAGCAAAGTTCCCGCAGCATACATCAGACGTGTAAGGCTTCGGGAATCCTCCTCCGGTTGTTTTTTACTCTGAAGAACTGTCCTGATGTCCCTTGAAACACGGTCATCATAGGAGGCTTCACTGCTTTCCTCACTTTTTCTCTCGATCATGTAGGTCTGCATTTCTTCATTCTTCTCGTAATATATGTAATAGCCATCCTG
>DATMUM010000166.1:0-33263 GCA_035564175.1 Mobilitalea sp. | reverse complement strand
GAATTTATCCATGCCATGGGAAGTTATACGGAGCACGCAGTTTACGGCCAGCAATTTCTTGTGGAAAGCTACGATATGAAACAGCCGGAGGATTTATATTCCGTAGAAAAGTATTTGAGCTCGGGAGCCATCAAGGGGATCGGAGCTGCGCTTGCAACAAGAATTGTAAAGAAATTTAAAGAGGATACCTTTCGAATCATTGAGGAAGAACCGGAACGACTTGCTGAAATTAAGGGTATCAGTGAAAGAATGGCGAGGGATATTTACAGCCAGTTTGAAGAAAAGAGAGATATGCGCAGTGCAATGCTGTTCCTGCAACAATATAATATCACGGGAAATCTTGCGGTGAAGATTTATACAGAATATGGTCAGAGAATGTATGAAATTCTTAAGGTGAATCCGTATCGTCTGGCAGAAGACATTTCTGGAGTTGGCTTTAAAACAGCGGATGAAATTGCAAGAAGAATGGGAATTGGAAGTGATTCTGACTATCGTGTGAAAGCAGGCATTATATATGTACTGTTACAGGCAAGTGGAGAAGGTCATGTGTATCTGCCGGAAGCTGAACTCATACAGAAAGCAAAAGCGCTTCTGTTTGCAGACGAGGATACGATCAGGAGGCAGCTGACCACCTTGACGATTGAGAAGAAAATCATGATAAAAGAAGCGGAACAGGATAAGATGATCTATTCTTCCGTATATTATTATATGGAGTTAAATGTGGCCCGGATGCTTCATGATTTGAATATCAGATATGATATCAATCCGGAAAATGTGCGAAAGCGCGTAACCGCGATTGAGAAACAGTTTGAAATTGAACTGGAAGAACAGCAGAGAGCTGCAGTAGCGGAGGCTGCCAGCAATGGGCTCCTTATCGTTACAGGTGGCCCCGGAACCGGTAAAACGACGACAATTAACACGATTATCAAATTCTTTGAATCCGAAGGAATGGAACTTTTACTTGCAGCTCCCACCGGCAGGGCAGCGAAAAGGATGACGGAAACAACGGGATATGAGGCGAGAACCATCCATCGTTTACTGGAGCTATCGAAAATGAGTGAGGATCAGGAAAATAAATTTTCCTTTGAGCGTAATGAAAGTAATCCTCTTGAGACGGATGTTCTAATCATTGATGAAATGTCCATGGTAGATATCAGCCTCATGCATGCCCTGCTGAAAGCGGTGGCTGTCGGAACCAGATTAATCCTGGTTGGCGACGTAAATCAGTTGCCGAGCGTAGGCCCCGGAAATGTTCTGAGGGATGTCATCAACTCCCATAGCTTCAATGTAGTAAAGCTTACTAAGATATTCCGTCAGGCCGCTGACAGCGATATCATTGTCAATGCTCATAAAATAAACGATGGCGAGCATATCAGCCTGAACAATAAAAGCAAGGACTTCTTTTTCCTAAAACGGGAAGAAGCGAATGTGATTTCTGCAGTCATGATCAACCTGATTAAGAATAAGCTTCCGAAATATGTGAATGCAACTTCCTTTGATATACAGGTCCTGACTCCGATGAGAAAAGGGGAACTTGGAGTCGAGCGCTTAAATCAGATCCTTCAACAGGCATTGAATCCACCCACAAAGGATAAGAAGGAAAAGGAATTCCATGAAACCGTTTTCCGTGAAGGCGACAAGGTAATGCAGATAAAGAATAATTACCAGATCACCTGGGAAATAAGGAATAAGTTTGGAATTGTAACGCAGACAGGTACTGGGGTATTTAACGGAGACGCGGGTGAGATCAAGGAAATCAATCTATTTTCGGAGCATGTACTGGTAGAGTTTGATGATAACCGTCTGGTGGATTACAGCTTTTCTCAGTTGGACGAGCTGGAACTGGCCTATGCCGTTACGATCCACAAATCCCAGGGCAGCGAATATCCGGCAGTAATACTTCCGATACTGGATGGCCCGAAGCTGCTGTTCAACCGTAATCTCTTATATACGGCAGTCACGAGAGCCAAAAGCTGCGTTACTATTGTCGGAAGTGACACAATGCTTCAGTTTATGATAGATAATAAAAGCGAGCAAAGCCGTTATTCGGGATTATGTGAGCGTATTCGAGAATTAAGGACAAAATAAGTTAGTGCAATTTTATGGAAAATAAGATATAATGAATCAAAATCATAGGTTTGGAGGAGATAACTTTGGCAGATACAACTTTAGTAATCATGGCAGCAGGAATGGGAAGCCGTTATGGTGGAATTAAACAGCTTGAGCCCGTAGGCCCCAGTGGTGAAATAATCATGGATTACTCCATATACGATGCAATCGAAGCAGGCTTTAATAAAGTTGTTTTCATAATTCGTAAAGATTTAGAGCAGGATTTTAAAGAAATCATCGGTAACAGAATTGAGAAAATCATTAGGGTTGAATATGTGTTCCAGGAGCTTGATAACCTTCCGCAGGGTTTTGCTAAACCGGCAGAAAGAACAAAGCCTTGGGGAACCGGTCAGGCAGTTTTAATATGCAAGGATGCCGTAAAAGAACCCTTTGCAGTTATTAATGCGGATGATTATTATGGAAAAGAAGCATTCAAGATTGTTTATAATTTCCTGAATGACAAATCTTATAAAGAGAATCAATATTGTATGGCAGGCTTTATCCTTGGTAACACCTTAAGTGAAAATGGTGCAGTTACCCGTGGTGTATGCAAGGCAAATGAAGCAGGTATATTAGTGGATATTGTTGAAACAAGTGGTATTGTTCCGGAGGGTGATCATGCGGCAGCGAAAAACAACGCCGGTGAAACTATAACCATTGATCTGCAGAGTGTAGTTTCCATGAATATGTGGGGCTTCAAACCTGGGTTATTTGGATATCTGGAGCAGGGCTTTATTACCTTCGTATCCAATCTGGCAGAGAATGAATTAAAGAAGGAATACCTTCTTCCTACAGTTGTCGGTGATCTTGTGAAGGCGAATAAGGTGGAAGTTTCCGTATTAAAATCGAACGATCGCTGGTTTGGTGTAACGTATAAAGAAGATAAGGAATTTGTCGTAAATTCATTCAGAGCCTTGATTGATAAAGGCGCTTATCCGGTCAAGCTATTTGCTTAACAGATAGGAGCAGACATTGTTTCAGGCTATTCTTGATATCATTTATCCGGTTCGATGCCCGATCTGCACTGAAATTGTTGTACCAAAGGGTAATCATGCCTGTCCCTCCTGCAGAGAACGGCTGCCATACGTTCAGGAACCCAAATGTATGAGATGCGGTAAACCGATAGAACTGGAGGAAAAGGAATATTGCAGTGATTGTGAACGCAAACATTATCATTATGATAAAGGCTTTGCTGTATGGCAGTATAATGAAGTCATGAAGAAGTCTATTGCAGGCTTCAAGTATTACAGCAAAAAAGAATATGCAAAATTTTATGTAGCTGAGATTATTCGCCTGCATGGTAATCACCTACTTCAGTTATCACCGGATGCGCTTGTACCGGTTCCTATTCACCGGAGCAAGTATCTTCAAAGGGGATATAATCAGGCTGATATTCTTGCGAGAGGGATTGGTAAAGAGCTTGGTATCCCTGTGTTATCCGATTTACTGATCCGTAATAAGAAAACTCTGCCTCAGAAAAAGCTAAGTGGTGTGGAACGTTTGCGTAATCTGTCAGAAGCATTTCAATTTAATGATAAGACTGCAATGAAACAGAAACAGGAGTTAAAGAAGATAGTACTGGTAGATGATATTTATACAACAGGCAGTACAATTGAGGCTTGCACAAATGTACTGAAATCCGCCGGAATTACAGAAGTTTATTTTATTGTAATATGCATAGGAAAAGGCTTTTAGGAGGAAAAGTGAATGGAAGTTAGAAATTGTAAGGGTTGTGGAAAACTTTTTAACTATTTATCTGGACCGCCGTTATGTCCGGCTTGTTCAGCTGCACTTGATGTAAAATTTGAAGAAGTTAAGGAATATGTTTATGACCATCCCCGCGTAGGGATTCAGGAAGTATCTGAAGTAATGGAAGTCAGTATTGCCCAGATAAAGCAATGGATCAGGGAGGAAAGATTAGCTTTTGCAGAGGATTCCATGATTGGTTTGGAATGTGAAGGTTGCGGTGTTACGATTAAAACAGGACGGTTATGCAAGTCATGCAAAGATAAGTTAGCCAAGGGCTTTACAGACCTTTATCCGACCGAAAAACCGCCCGTACAAAAATCAACAAATTCCAAAGAAGCACCTAAGATGAATTTCCTGGATAAGAATGGTAATCGAAGAGATTTACAGTAGGTATAAGAAGCAGGTATTATTTCATGAATCGGATACCATCATCGGTAATTGTGATAGTACCTGCTTTATATAATTTACCGATGGCTCGTTTGAATGCATTCTTACTCATATTAAATTCATTCTTTATTTCTTCCGGAGAGGAAGCATCATGAAAAGGAAGAAAGCCGCTGGATGCCTTAAGCTTCTTCAGGATTAATTCTGAATCGGAATCCATCTGTACATATGATTTCTCTCTGAGGCTCAGGTTTAACTTTCCGTCCTCACGTACACTGATAACCCGGGCTTTCACGATGTCACCGATTTTGCTGGAGGGGAAAAGCTCATTCTTGGGAAGCATCGCGGAGTATTTATTATCAACCGCTACAAAGACACCGAAGGTATCAATTGAATCATATACGATTCCGGTTACCATATCATCTTTTTTATAATTCGAGTCAGTGGTAAGAAGTTCGTATACCTTCATGGTAGCGCATAAACGGTTACTTTTATCCGTGTAGAGAGTGATCAAGACCTGGTCGCCCTCTTCAACCTTGGCAGTCTGCTCCTTGTAAGGAAGAAGTAGATCCTTCATCAGTCCCCAATCTAGAAATGTCCCTATTTTACTGACCTCCTTGACCTTTAAGACAGCAAGTCCTCCGATGGTTACCGGTACCTTTGCAGTTGTTGCGATTTCACGATCCTCAGAATCCTTATAAAGGAAGACGTTAAGCTTATCTCCTGGCACGGTTCCTTCCGGTACTTCCTTGATTGGCAGGAGAATTGTATGCTTATGGTCACTTCCCGGTTCAGACAGATAAAATCCAAAATCCGTTTTTTTAACAACCTCTAAAGTTTGGTATTTTCCTAATTCTATCATATTAAATCCTTTCTATTATTTATTCGCGATAAATCAGTATGAACTCTGATGTTACTTTTCTTATTATTTCATATGATATCAATTTATATGGCAGATATGAAAATGAGTTATTTTTCAGGCAGTAAGGTTATACTTATGAAATGCTCCCATGAAATTCAATTATGGCATAAGGCTTCTTGGCTTCATCCGCCAGTGCAATCGTGATAACTTTGTCATTGCAGGCGACCAAAGGGATAATAATGCTGCCTAAGACAGCCTGTGCTCTATACTCAACACGAAGGGAGCGAACCATAAAATCGTCAGGGAGATACTCTTCTGCTAATTTTATGTATTGCCCATTGTTAACATGGTTATACGAATCAATATTTGATTTTATAATGGTAAAGGAAGGGTATGCTTCATAATCCTCCGGTAATTCAATCTTACGCTCTGTCTGCTCCATCGGATAGGCCGGTTCCATGCCGTAACCGGAAGTGACTGCATAATCCTTGGGAATCCTGGTGGGTCTTCCTGTCTCGGTATCAAGATATACCCAGATGGAATTAGCGGCGGCAAGAACCTCATCCTTGTCATCCTTCATGATGAAATTCCTGTAACCGTAAGCCCCTTTAAAATCATGAGCCCAGGTACCGAGTGAGATGTTATCACCCAGGCGTGCCGGACGTAAAATCTGAAGCTGCCAGCTGTTAAGCAGCCATACCCTGTTTTCTGACTGCAGATAGGAGATTCCCCGGTTCAGATCTTCGGATTGAAATGTACTGCAATCTTGAAAATAATTTATAATTGAGGAACAATCCAGGATTCCCTTCCTATGATTTAATTCACTGTAGCGTACTCTGCTGTTAAAGCTATACATGATGTCTTGCCTTTCTATATGGCCCGTATGTCTCTAGTGGGACTATTCTTACTGAATTTACATAATTAATCTGCTTTCACATGGAGTATAACATTTTTTAGGGGATTTTGATAGTATTTTTTCCTAGCAGAAGATAAATTAGGTTTTCATTTTATGCTTTTACTGAAAAGTACTGGCAATCTTATGACTTATTTGTTATAATAGGCTTGTTTGAAAGAGGAGGGATATTTCATTGGACTCGATAGAGTATTATAATCAAAACGCGACGGAGTATTTTGAACATACAGTTGATATTGATATGCAGGAGAACTGGGACCGTTTCATCAGCTTGCTGCCAGAAGGCGGCAGTGTATTAGACCTTGGCTGTGGATCGGGAAGAGATAGTGCATATTTTATCTCCCGAGGTTTTGATGTTACTGCGATGGACGCATCTGAGGAAATGTGTGATTTAGCGAGTATACATATTGGGCAGGACGTACTGCAGCTGTCATTTGCAGAAATGGATTTTGATGATGTATTTGACGGAATATGGGCTTGCGCATCCTTACTTCATGTACCAGGCAGTCAGATAGAAGGTATTTTAACAAAAGTGGTAAAAAGTCTGAAGACAAATGGTGTACTGTTCATGTCATTTCACTATGGGGAATTTGATGGCATAAGGGATGGACGCTATTATAAGGACTATAGAACCAAAGAACTCAAGGAATTAATCAGTCATATTAATAATTTGGAATTAATAGAATTACAGAAATGTGAGGATACCAGAGAGGACAGTGACATTATCTGGATTAATGTTCTTGCAAGAAAAGCTGGAACAGAATATTAATTAACCAATGAGAATATAACCAATTCATATATATAATGAACCGGATGCAGGTTCATTCCCTAGAATCAGAATATGACAATGATTGATTCAATCATTGTCATATTTTTACATAATCAATATAATTATGAATTAAACCTTCAAGTCGATGTTCTGACCCAGGTTAGGATTTACGGACTGTTCCATCATTTTAATCAAGTCCTGTCCGGATTGTTTTGCAGTGTCTAAGCTTTTTGCAAGTACCGCCATACCAATAACAGGGCTGCTGGCCGATTGATATTGGGTTGTTGATACCGGTAAAGATGCGATTGTCATATGTACTCCTTCCTCACATTCGACGATGAATAATATATCAACAATAAGTAATAATGTAACTATCTATAAGTAAATTATACCACGAAACGGATAGAAGTCAAATAGGCTTTTATTATGCTTTTATTTGTGGTCTGCATATTCTATTTATATAATATAATTTTTAAGCAGCTAAGGAGGAATATATTATGCTTTATGATGTAATTATTATTGGATCTGGCCCGGCCGGCTTGGCGGCAGCGATATATGCCAAAAGGGCGGAATTAAATCTGTTGGTAATAGAGAAGGCCGGAATAAGCGGCGGTCAGATTATTAATACCTACGAAGTAGATAACTATCCCGGCATTCCAGGAATTGGAGGCTTTGAACTGAGCCTGAAGTTCCGGGAGCATGCGGATAAATTGGGAGCTACCTTTGTAAATGGTGAAGTTACAGATTTCTCTTTGGAAGGAGAAACAAAAGTAATTACCATAGACAATGACGAGCAGTATAAAACTAAGAGTGTTGTGATTGCAACGGGAGGTGCGCCCCGCCATCTGAATACTCCCGGAGAAGAGAAGCTTTCCGGTATGGGAGTATCCTACTGTGCAACCTGTGATGGAGCGTTCTTTAAAAATAAAATAGTTGCTGTAGTTGGAGGCGGTGATGTGGCAGTAGAAGATGCCATTTTCCTGGCCAGAATCTGCAAGCAGGTATATGTAATTCACAGACGTGACCAGTTCCGGGCTTCTAAAAGCATAACTTCAAAGTTAATAGCTCTGGAAAATGTTACGATTCTATGGGATAGTGTCGTAGAGTCCATTAATGGAGAGGATAAGGTTGAGTCCATTGATGTTAAGAACATCAAATCAAACGAAAAGACAAATCATGAAGTTGCAGGAGTATTCATCGCTGTCGGTTACCAGCCAAATTCAGAGGCATATAAAAATATTGTGGCAGTGGATGAAGCTGGATATATCATGGCAGGTGAAAACTGTGAGACCAATATTCCCGGTATCTATGCAGCTGGTGATGTAAGAACGAAGGACCTCAGACAGATTATTACTGCGGCTGCGGATGGAGCGAATGCCATTACAGCAGTAGAAAAATATCTAAACCAGGCATAATGGCCTAGAAGTCAGCAAATATCGACATTTTTATGATACATTTTAAAATAATTCTACAGTTTTAGTATGATTTACGTTGACACATTGTGTCAAATTTGTTATAATTACCTCATCAAGTGTAATAATTTTGTAACAATTGAAGTATTTGGGAACAACAACTTTAAGAGTTACATCTTTAAGAGCAACACAGGACAAAAGTAATTAAGTTACTGGCGATACTTGGGAGGAAAGATACATGAGAGGGAATAAGACTATCAAAACTGTAGCCTGTATTGTTTCAGCGGCGTTTTTTCTGTCTATACCGACATCGATTGCCCATGCTGAATCGAATTCTGCTGAGCAGGGAGTAGCAGGTATTGCAGCAATTCTTGAAAATGCAACAGCGGATGAATTATCGAATGCTTATAAAGCATCGATTGAAATATTAAGCAAATCAGATTCACCCTATGCCAATCTGGGTGTATCCATTGCAGACAATTATGTGAATATCAGAAAAGATCCTTCCACGGATAGCGAAGTTGTGGGTAAATTATACCGTGGCTGTGCAGCCAATATATTAGAGACCTTGGAGGGTGACTGGGTTAAGATTAAATCCGGTGATGTTGAGGGGTATATAGCATCTACATTTTTAGCAATCGGTGATGAAGCAGAAACGATGGTAGATAAGTATGCTACCAAATATGCCACTGTTAACACCCAGACCTTACGAGTTCGTGAGAAGCAGAGCACAGATTCGAAGATCCTGACGCTAATTCCGAAGGATGAAACTTATGTCGTAGTTAAGGAATATGGTGATTGGGTAGAAATCTTATTAGGTAATGATGATGAAACTGGTGGTGAATTTACTGGTTTTGTTAATAAAGAATTTGTTAACATAACCGTTGAATTCAAATACGCAATTTCAATTGAAGAAGAGAACCGGATTAAACAAGAGCAGGCTGAGGCTGAAAAAGCAGAAGCTGAAAGAAAACGTAAGCTCGCTGAGGAAGAAGCAGTGAGAGCGGAAGAAGCAAGAAAAGCAGCGGAAGCAGCCCAGTCGGATAACAGTGATAACAGTGATAATAGTAATAATAATGATAATAACGATGGCAATTCCCAGGATAATTCACAGCCTACGGCAGATACTTCATCTCTTTCTGAATTACGTAATGAAATCATAACCTATGCATTAAAATTTGTTGGTAATCCTTATGTATGGGGCGGTGAGAGCCTTACCAGAGGTGCAGATTGTTCCGGTTTTGTACAAGCAATCTATGCTGACTTTGGTTATTCCATACCAAGAGTATCCAGAGATCAGGCAGCTTCAGCAGGTAAGAAAGTCAGTGAGAGTGATCTGAGACCAGGAGACCTTATTTTCTATACCAACAGCAGCGGACGTGTTAACCACGTAGCTATGTATATCGGTAACGGTATGATCGTACATGCTGCTAACTCACGTCAGGGTATTATTACTTCTCAGTATAAGTATAGAGATATTTATTGCGTCAGAAGAATTGTATATTAATTACATAAGAGAGCCTCCGTTCAATGACGGGGGCTCTCGTTTATGTATGATAAAGTGAATTACGGTTGGAAATTAAGACCAGATATGATAGAATAGAACTGAAGATATGATAGGAAAATACCAATCGGGCAAGGAATGTAATTGAGCTGAATGACAGCAGCAAGGAGGTTATTATGCAGGAAAATGATATGATGGATCGTAGAAAATATAAAAGATTACCGATTGAACTTCATTTGGAGGTTGATGAAGTTTTTAAACAGGACTATATCGTAATCAAAAATCTTAATGCATCAGTATCCGTATTTGATATTTCCAGAAATGGATTAGGCTTTATCAGCGAAGCGAGTTTGCCCCTTGGATATTATTTCAGGGGAAGGATTAATCTTGGGGATGGTGATTTTTTTTACGTTGTTATTCAGATTGTAAGAGCACATATCTCTGAAAATAATCATATGGTGTACGGAGCGCAGTTCGTGGGTCTTGCACCGTTTCTGGCTGATAAGGTTGATAAGTATGAGAAAAAGCTTAACCTTAAAAAAGACGGAAGAATAATATCATAGATAATTATAAGACTAATTCAGGCAATGATTCTTATGGACATTGTTGTATGAATTGGTCTTTCTTTTTAATAATAAGGTTGAAAAAACAGTAAACAACATGCTGACAGCAGCTAAGATGCATGTGGATAAAAACCTTCTTCATAATCTTTCTGACCATTTCTTTTAAGGTGTTAAAATTTACCCTGACAAACATTTTAAGCTTGTACACAAAATACTTTGCTAAATGATATAAAAGATGTTAAATTGATTTAATTTGATTTACATTTCACAAATAATGTTATACTTAAAAATTATCAGAAAGGCCTATTGACAAACATAGATATGTACAAATTGCACAAACGAAGGCCAAAAGATGGTAATAACTGGGGATTACTGGGGCAAACATTACAATTTATCAAAAAGTTATCCACAAGAAAGAAGCCTTATTTTTAAATAAAACAGAGTTATACACCGATTTATCCACATTATCCACATTCATACACTACTTGAGTAGCATAAGATTTTTGGTGTCAATAACGAAAGTGCGTTTTGTAACTTATGATAAATCGTTATTAAAAAGGAATTTCTTCGATTTTTCTGCTTGACTATTTAATTGTCGGATAATATTGAGAGTCCTGACGGTTTTGAGTAAAAACAATAGAATATTGACAAAAAAGTTACGATTATATAGAAATTATGGTAATTATATGTATTTTCGAGAAGTATTATGTAATATGAAGTATTAAAAATTCCATACATCTCCTTATTTGAACAAAGTAGCTTGTCACTTCCATGACCATATGGTATAATGAAGGCAGCATATAAGATAATTAATGCTAACAAGAAAGTCAAAAAGGAGTTGGGCATTATGCGTTATATAATCAGCGGTAAGAATATTGATGTGACAGAAGGCTTAAAAACAGCTGTATATGAAAAGATAGGTAAGCTTGAGAGATACTTCACTCCTGACACTGAAATTCATGTGACACTCAGCGTAGAAAAAGAAAGACAGAAAATCGAAGTAACTATTCCGGTAAAAGGAAATATTATTAGAGCAGAACAGGTAAGTAATGACATGTATGTGTCGATTGATTTAGTAGAGGAAATCATTGAGCGTCAGCTAAGAAAATACAAGAACAAATTAATTGATCATAAACAGGCATCTTCAAACTTTAACCAGACCTTTATGGAAGATGATTATTATGAAGATGACTCTATTAAGATTGTTAAGACAAAGCGCTTTGCAATCAAACCTATGGACGCTGAGGAAGCTTGCGTGCAGATGGAACTTTTAGGACATAACTTCTATGTGTTCCGTAATGCACAAACTGATGAGGTTAACGTTGTTTATAAAAGAAAGGGTAACACCTACGGCCTTATTGAACCGGAGTATTAAGAAATATTAATCAACCCATAATCAGAAACCGGCTCTCGTGCTTGCACAGAGAGCCGGTTTTTATTATGGTGAAAGCAAAACGTCATTTTCAAACTTGCTTGCGACAATACGAGTACGCACCATAACAAAGGCAACAAGCAGCCTTGAGAAACTAGTAAAGCAATTTTCTCCCGGTTTATACTATGATTTAACATTAACACATATAATATTTTAAGAGTAAGAATAAGAAAAATGACGAACAAAATAAGATAATAATCGCATGCAGCTTCATTTTTAGGGTATAAATAAAATTAAGTTGAATAGTAGGAACGTAAATGTTACAATGTTAGTTGAACGATTTTAATCGAATATGTAGTACAGGAGTGAACATTACATGGGAATTATAGAAAAGGTATTTGGAACTCACAGTGAACGTGAAGTTAAAAGAATTATATCGCTCGTTGATAAGATTGAAGCGTTGGAACCGGAATACAGCAAACTGTCTGATGATGCTTTAAAGGCTAATACAATAGAGTTTAAAAACAGATTAAAGAATGGCGAAACCTTAGACGATTTATTGGTTGAGGCATATGCTACTGTAAGAGAAGCAACAAAAAGGACGATTGGTCAAAGAGCTTTCCGCGTACAGATAATTGGTGGTGTAATTTTACATCAGGGACGTATCACTGAAATGCGTACCGGTGAAGGTAAAACTTTAACTGCTGTATTTCCGTCTTATCTGAATGCGCTTGAAGGTAAAGGCGTTCATGTTGTAACTGTAAATGATTACCTTGCAAAACGAGATTCTGAGTGGATGGGGCAGATTCATGAATTTCTGGGATTAAAGGTAGGTGTTATTTTAAACAGCTTAGAGAAAGATGAACGTAGAGCTGCTTATAATTGTGATATCACTTATGCCACCAACAATGAGCTTGGTTTCGATTATCTGAGAGATAACATGGTTATCTATAAAGAACAATTAGTACAGCGTGATTTGCATTATGCAATCATCGATGAGGTGGACTCCGTATTAATCGATGAAGCGAGAACGCCTTTGATTATTTCCGGACAGAGCGGTAAATCTACAGATCTATACCGTGTATGTGATATTATTGCAAGACAGCTCAAAAAAGGACAAGCGAGCGGTGAGCTTACCAAAATGGCAGCCCTCATGAAGGAAGATATCGAAGAAACCGGCGACTTCATTGTTAATGAGAAGGAGAAGAATGTTCACCTTACGGATGATGGTGTTAAGAAGGTAGAGCGTTTCTTCAATATTGAGAACCTGGCTGATCCGGAAAATCTTGAGATCCAGCATAATATCATTCTTGCCCTTCGTGCCCATAACCTGATGTTCAGAGATCAGGATTATGTTGTGAAAGATGATGAGGTTTTGATTGTTGATGAATTCACCGGACGTATTATGCCCGGAAGACGTTACAGCGACGGACTTCATCAGGCAATTGAAGCAAAGGAAAATGTTAAGGTGAAAAGAGAAAGTAAGACTCTGGCAACCATCACCTTCCAGAACTTCTTCAATAAATATAAGAAAAAATCCGGTATGACCGGTACAGCGTTAACCGAAGAGAAGGAATTCAGAGAAATCTATGGAATGGACGTAATCGAAGTTCCTACCAACATGTCGGTTAAACGTATCGATCAGCAGGATGCTGTTTATAGAACAAAGAAAGAGAAGCTGAACGCTATCATTAAGGAAATCGTTGATTCCCACAGAAAGGGACAGCCGGTACTTGTTGGTACCATCACGATTGAAGCTTCCGAAGAAATCAGTATGATCCTGAAGAAGTACAATATACCTCACAAGGTATTGAATGCGAAATTCCATGAGTTGGAAGCAGAAATTGTTGCCGATGCAGGTCAGTATGCTGCAGTAACCATCGCAACCAACATGGCTGGTCGTGGTACCGATATTAAGCTTGGCGAAGGCGTTGTTGAAATTGGCGGTCTGAAGATTATTGGTACGGAGCGTCATGAAGCAAGACGTATCGATAACCAGCTGCGTGGTCGTGCCGGTAGACAGGGTGATCCCGGTGAATCACGTTTCTTCATTTCCCTGGAAGACGACTTGATGCGTTTGTTTGGTTCTGAGCGTCTGATGGGAATGTTCAATTCCCTTGGAATGCCGGAGGGTGAGCAGATTGAGCATAAGATGCTGACCAGTGCGATTGAGAAAGCGCAGAAGAGAATTGAAAATAATAATTATGGTATCAGAAAGAACCTGTTGGAATACGATCAGGTTAATAACGAACAAAGAGAGATTATTTATGCGGAAAGAAGAAGAGTACTCGATGGCGAAAGCATGAGAGATACTATTTACCGCATGATTACAGATACAGTTGAAGACTGCGTGAATACCTGCATCAGCGAGGATCAGAGCCCGGAGAATTGGGATTTCAATGAGTTGAGTGATTTGCTTCTTCCGATTATTCCGCTTTCTGAGATTAAATATACCAAAGAACAGCTCAGAGGTATGAAGAAGAATGATTTAATTCAGACGTTCAAGGAAGATGCAGTTAAGCTCTATGAAGAGAAGGAGCTTGAATTCCCTGAGACAGAGCAGATCAGAGAGATCGAGCGTGTCATTTTACTGAGAGTAATCGACCGTAAATGGATGGATCATATCGATGATATGGACCAGCTGCGCCAGGGTATTGGCTTACAGGCATATGGTCAGAGACAGCCGATTGTTGAATATAAATTCCAGGGCTTTGATATGTTTGATAATATGATTGATTCCATCCGTGAAGATACTATCAAAGCTTTAATGCATGTACGTATCGAGCAGAAGGTGGAGAGAGAGCAGGTTGCTAAGGTTACCGGCACAAACCGTGATGACAGTGTTGCTAATGCTCCGGTCAAGAGAACCAGCAAGAAGATACAGCCTAATGATCCTTGTCCGTGCGGAAGCGGTAGAAAATATAAGCATTGCTGCGGTAGAAATGCATAATACGAAATGTGCATTTATAGAAAATGTTTTATGTAGAAAATTCATAATATAGAAAATATATAATACGGTACTTTGTAATTTTCAATATCTTTATATGAATTTATATGCAAATACAATTGAATTTTTATAAGTACTAAGATATAATCAAAAAAAGAGGTGATTTGGTGGTAGAATTAGATCAGTATAAATATACTCTTGGAACCTATGAAAAACCATTGATTGAAGTGGGGGATTCACTTTGACCTCGCAAGGAAAAGTGATCGTGTAAAGGAACTTGAGCAGACCATGGAGGAACCAGGCTTTTGGGATAATGCCGATAAAGCTCAGGGCTTCATGAAAGAATTAAAGAATCTGAAGGATACTATCGATGATTATAAGCATCTGAAGGGAAGATTTGAGGATGTTCAGACTTTGATTCAGATGGGTTATGAGGAAAATGACGAAAGCCTGATTCCGGAGATAGAAGAAGCTTTGGAATTATTCGTTCAAAATCTGGAGGAACTCAAGCTTAGGACATTGTTATCCGGAGAATACGATAAATATAATGCAATTCTCACGCTTCATGCAGGTGCCGGCGGAACAGAAAGCTGCGATTGGGCAAGTATGCTATGCCGTATGTACCAGCGCTGGGCAGACAAGAAGGGTTTCACGACTGAGATCATTGATTTTCTTGACGGAGAAGAGGCAGGACTAAAATCGGTAACTCTGCAGATTAACGGTGAGAATGCATATGGTTATTTAAAATCAGAACGAGGAGTACACCGTCTGGTGCGGATTTCTCCGTTTAATGCGGCGGGAAAAAGACAGACCTCCTTTGTTTCCTGTGATGTAATGCCTGATATTGAAGAAGATACCGGAATTGAGATTAATGATGATGATATCAGAATAGATACTTTCCGCTCCAGCGGAGCAGGTGGACAGCATGTTAATAAGACCTCTTCAGCAATCCGAATTACCCATCTTCCGACTAATATCGTTGTACAGTGCCAGAATGAACGTTCCCAGCTTCAGAATAAGGACAAAGCAATGAAAATGCTCAAAGCCAAGCTGTATTTATTAAAGCAGCAGGAGAACCTGGAGAAGATATCGGGAATTCGTGGTGAGGTTAAGGATATTGCCTGGGGCAACCAGATAAGATCATATGTCATGCAGCCCTATACCTTGGTGAAGGATCACCGGACTAATGAAGAAGTGGGCAATGCAATCAGTGTTTTAGACGGTAATTTGAATCCATTTATTAACGCTTATTTAAAATGGAGTACACAAAATATGTAACATAGTAAAATTCCATCAAGGAGGGGTAACTATGCAAAGAACAAAGCAAGCGATTTTTATGCTTGGAGATGAAGAATATGGATTTGATATCATGGATGTCAACATCATTGAGAAAGTCATGCCTGTTGAACTGGTGGCTAATTGTCCGAAGAATGTGAAAGGAATTATCCGATTAAGAGGAGAAGTTATTCCGGTATACAGCCTTCGCAGAAAGTTTGGGCTGGAGGATACTACCGCTGATGAGAATTCCAGATTTGTAATAACGGTATCCAATGGTATTAAGGCTGCATATGAAGTTGACCGAATGAAAGAAATCGTACAATTTGAAGAAGAGCAATTATTTGAGGTTCCATCTATTGTTCATAGCAAAGATACCGCCTATATGAAAGCTGTAGCTATTGTGGATGGCCGTATGGTGATTATTCTTAATCATGACGGCATTTTGACTGAGGAAGAAATTAATAAAATTACAGCAAGTATTAAGAAGTAAGTAAATGGTTCATGACTTTATAGAAAAGTCATATGTCCATAAGTTAGGCAATGGGGGGCAGGCCTCCAGGTAAAGAGGAGAATGTAGTATGAAAAAGAAATTGGTTAGTATTTTACTTGTAGCTGCAATAATTGCAACAGTGTTTTCCGGCTGTAAGAAAAATGATGATAACACATTAATCGTTGGTACAGAGGCCGGTTTTGCTCCATATGAATATATGGAAGGCGACAAGGTTGTAGGTATTGATATGGACATTGCGCAGGCTATTGCTGATAGCATGGGCAAGAAGCTTGTAATCAAGAATATGGAATTTAAAGGAGCGCTTTTAGCAGTACAGAAAGGTACAGTTGATCTCGTTGCAGCAGGAGTATCTGTAACAGATGATCGCAAGAAGGTTATGGATTTCTCAACCGAATACGTTGATTCAACTGAGGTTGTTGTAGTTAATAAAGCTACGCCCGCCGTTGCATCTGTTGATGACCTTGACAATAAGATAATTGGTGTTCAGCAGGGTAATATCGCAGACTTCTATGTGGAAGAGAATGTAAAATCTAAAGAAGTAAAGCGCTATACTAAGTTCTCACAAGCAGCTGAAGACCTGAAGAATGGCAAAATCGACTGCATCGTTATGGATCAGTATCCGGCACAGGATCTTGTTATAGCTAATCCCGAATTATCCACTCTTGATGGTACCTTATTCCAGGATAAATATGCAATTGCAGTGAAGAAGGGTAATACGGAATTACTTGATAAGATTAACAGTGTAATTAAGCAATTACAGGATGACGGAAAGATTGAAGAATTTACTGCAAATCATACGGCAAAAAACGCAGAACAATAAAGCTTGTATTTAAGATTTATGTGCTAGGGGGCTGTTAGTTACATCAACAGCCTCCATCTTTGTGATATGGAGTTTTTTTAATGAAATATTTATGAATAATTCTAGCGTTTGACTATTATCATAACATTGAAAATAAATGGATTTTACAGTTCGTTCCAATATATGAAATATAATAGGCTAATCAATGATTAGAACAAAGAGATAAGAGTTTATTTATCAGGAGGTAATAAATTGGAGACATTAAAGAATATTGCTATGTCTTATTATGATGCCCTGATACCGGATCAGCGGTATCTGGCATATCTTGAAGGTATTAAAGTTACCATTTTGATATCCTTTTTTGCGATATTATTAGGCGTTGCTATCGGCATGCTTGTGGCAGTAGTTAAAGTATCAAACGTTAATTCAAAGCGATTCTTAATGAGAGTGGTTGCAAAGCTCTGTAATATATATATTACAATCATCAGGGGGACCCCTTTGATGGTTCAGCTATTGATCATATATAACTTGATATTTACTTCTCGCAGCACCAATGAAATTGTGATCGGAGCAGTATGCTTCGGTATCAATTCCGGTGCCTATGTAGCTGAGATTATCAGAGCCGGTATTGAATCAATCGAACGCGGACAGATGGAGGCAGGTCGTTCCCTTGGATTGAACCATATGCAGACCATGCGCCTGATAATCATGCCTCAGGCTATTAAGAACATTCTTCCTGCACTTGGTAATGAATTCATCGTATTAATCAAAGAGACCTCAGTAGCAAGTGTAATTGCAGTTACTGATCTTTTACAGGCAGCACAGTATGTTGGTTCCAGAACCTGGGATATTCTGCCGCCTCTTGTAATCGCTGCGGCTTGTTACCTTGTTTTAGTTATGGGCTTAACGAAGTTATTAGCAATATTTGAAAGGAGGATGGCTAGAGGTGATCGTCACTAAGAATTTGAAAAAAGCATTTGGAAGTCAGATGGTTTTGAATGGTATTAATGAAACGATTCAAAAGGGCGAAAAGGTTGTTGTAATCGGGCCTTCCGGCTCCGGTAAATCTACCTTCCTTCGCTGCTTGAATTTATTGGAGGTTCCTACGGAAGGTGAAATCTGGTTCGAAGGAAATAATATAACAGATAAAAAAGCGAATATTGATAAAATCCGCTGCAAGATGGGAATGGTATTCCAGCAGTTTAATCTCTTTCCCCATTTAACCGTTATGGAGAACATAACCTTAGCGCCCGTTAAACTGGGACTCATGAATAAAGAAGAAGCAGAGCAGAAAGCTACCGAGCTTCTGAAAAGAATCGGATTAGTAGAAAAAGCAACTGCTTACCCGAATCAATTATCCGGCGGACAGAAACAGCGTATCGCTATTGTCCGTGCACTGGCAATGAACCCGGATTTGATGCTCTTTGATGAGCCAACCTCAGCACTAGACCCTGAAATGGTTGGTGAAGTTCTTGATCTGATGGCGCAATTAGCAGATGAAGGTATGACCATGGTGGTTGTAACACATGAGATGCGTTTTGCTAAAAAGGTTGCTACCCGTATCCTCTTCATGGATGAGGGCAAGATTGTGGATCAGAATACTCCTGACGAGTTCTTCGAACATCCGACTCATCCCAGACTCATTGAGTTCCTCTCCAAGATCCTGTAATATTTTATTGGGACAAAGGTTCATTAGTGAAGCTGCTGCCTGCCGATCGAAGTAGGACAAGTACCGGAAAACATTTGCCGGTATTTATCCTCTAGTCGTTAGGTAGCAGCTTTTTATTTAATCGACGTAGAGCCACGCTTTAGATGGGGCAGAAAAATGTGGTAGATATTTTGGGCAAACTAAGGTACAATGATATACATAATTCTTGAAATATATCTTGAGAAGGAGTTCCATATGGCAAAGTATGAGACAGTGATCAAAGGCCAATTTGATGAGGTGCTTAGTCGCTTACATGAAGATATCATGAATAGTGCAATGTCGATGAATTTGGTAGATGAGAGTAATCACGCATCAGGCGATACAAACATTGCGGTAAGAGTATATGATAAATATTTTATGAGAAATGGAAACAGGGCAAGTCTGAGTCTTACTGTAGTTTCTCATGAAAATGAGATATTTATCTCCGCAATTGGTGCGGGTGGTGGTCAGGGCGTTATATTTAACTTCAGCCTTGGCGCCGAGGATGAGCTGGTGGCTGTTGTTCAGGAAAGTATCGAAAGGATGTTATAATAGCAAAAAGCTTCATGATTTAAACTGAGATGTTTAAATTTATGAAGCTTTTTATTTTACCTTTAGACAACTAGTACATTGCATCATGGAAGGCTTCTTCATTTTCGAGAAGCAGATGCCCTGATAAAAGTAATTAATGTTCAGCTGAAAAAGAACACATTTAATTATTATACAAAAATACTTATATTTATCTACTTTAATCAAGCATATGTTACAAATCTGGCTTTTTTATTTTGAACATGGTAAAATGTTATTGCATTATGAATAATTATATGGTAGTATATCTTCCTAGGAAAGACAATTGTATTCGCAATACATACAATAGGGGAATGAGTACGGGAACTTGCAATTACTACCGCAGGAGGTGCTTAAAAATGAATGGGGATCAATATTTTATTGTAAAGAAAAAGGCAGTGCCGGAGGTATTATTAAAGGTTGTAGAGGCAAAAAGACTTCTGGATTCAGAGCGTGTTATGACAGTCCAGGAAGCTACGGACGCCGTTGAAATCAGCAGAAGCTCCTTTTATAAATACAGGGATGATATCTTTCCGTTTTATGAGAATACCAGGGGGAAGACCATAACATTTATGCTTCAGATGGATGATAAACCGGGATTATTATCCAAGGTTTTGAACCAGGTAGCAAAATGTGAAGCAAATATCCTTACAATTCATCAAAGTATACCGGTAAACGGTATCGCGTTATTAACACTTAGTATTGAAATTCTTCCGCAGACGGACAGTACATCAACTTTAATGGAAGCGATTGAGGCGATGGATGGCATTCATTATGTCAAAGTGGTATCCAGAGAATAATAGGAGGAATGCAGATAATTTAATTAAGTATGACAGATTTTTAATAGATTTGTTACAGCATGAATGGAGGATCAGTAATGATAAATATTGCAGTCTTAGGATACGGCACCATTGGTTCCGGTGTAGTGGAAGTATTGAATACCAACGGTGAAAGCATTAAAAAAAGAGCCGGAGACCAGATTAATGTTAAGTATGTTCTCGATCTCAGAGAATTTCCGGGTGATCCGATTATGGAGAAGATTGTCCATGATATTAATATCATCCTTGATGATCCGGAAGTTCAGATCATATGTGAGCATATGGGTGGTGTAGAACCTGCCCACACCTTTGTTAAGTCAGCACTTTTAAAAGGTAAGAGTGTAATCACTTCCAATAAAGAGCTGGTGGCAAAGCATGGTGCAGAGTTATTGGATATCGCTAAGGAAAGTAACTTAAACTTCTTATTCGAAGCAAGTGTAGGCGGCGGTATTCCGATCATCAGACCATTAAACCAATCCCTGACTGCAGATGAAATCGTCGAAATCACCGGTATCTTGAACGGTACAACCAATTATATTTTATCCAAAATGAGCGAAGAAGGTCTTGATTTTGAGACCGCTTTGGCGACTGCCCAGAAGCTAGGTTATGCAGAGCGCAATCCTGCTGCTGATGTGGAAGGGCATGATGCCTGCAGAAAAATTGCCATTCTTTCCTCCCTTGCATTTGGAATGCAGGTGGATTTTGAAGATATTTATACCGAAGGTATCACTAAGATTACTGATTTGGACATCCGATATGCGAAAGCAATGGGAGCAAGAATTAAGCTGTTTGCCTCAAGTATTCGACAGAATGACCTAGTATATGCTATGGTAGCACCTGTGATGATCAAGGCAAACCATCCTCTTTACAGTGTTAATGATGTATTCAACGGAATTTTTGTAAAAGGTAATGTCATCGGTGATGTTATGTTCTATGGCAGCGGTGCTGGTAAATTACCGACAGCCAGTGCGGTTGTTGCCGATGTTGTTGATGCTGCAAAGCATCTGGGTAAGAATATCTGGACTATCTGGAGCAGCAAGAAGTTAGAATTAACCGATATCAACAAAGTACAGCATAGATTTTTCATCCGTGTAGCCGGTGATACTGCTAAAGTTAAGGAACAGGCAGTAAAATTGTTTGGAGATATCGAAGAGGTTACTGCAGAAGGTGTGACCGGTGAATATGCATTTATTACGCCAAGCATCGCAGAGCAGGACTTAAAAGAGAAGAAAGACAATCTGGCAGAGGTTCTTAGTGTAATCCGTGTTAGATTTTAATTAAGATAAACAAAAGCAAAGCTATCACAGCGGCTTTCACTTGAATAAGAAAGGACTTGATGATATGAAATACATTGTTGTTCTGGGTGACGGTATGGCCGATGAACCGTTGGCCGTATTGGAGGATAGAACACCATTGATGGCAGCAGAGACACCTCAGATGGATCTGCTGGTGAAGCAGTCGGAGTTAGGGCTTGCATATACGATACCGGAGGGGATGAAGCCCGGTAGTGATACTGCTAATCTTGCAGTACTCGGGTATAATCCGAAGATTTACTACTCCGGACGTTCTCCGTTAGAAGCACTCAGCATTGGGGTTGATATGAAAGCAACGGATATTGCACTTCGTTGTAACATTGTAACCTTAACGGAAGAAGATAAGCCTTACGAGGAACAGACCATCATTGACCACAGTTCCGGTGAAATATCAACGGAGGATGCAGCAATCCTGATTGATGCAGTGAAAAAGGAACTGGAAAATGATATATATAAATTCTATGTAGGAACCAGCTACCGCCACCTGACCATCTGGGATAGAGGAAGCGTTGTAGATCTGGCCCAGCCTCATGATATTCTTGGCAGGGTGATTGGCGAATATTTACCGATGGAAGATGACTTAAGAGAGATGATGAAGAAGAGCTATGATATTCTTCATCATCATCCGCTTAATGAGGCTAGAGCTGCAAAAGGCCTGAATAAAGCGAACTCTATCTGGTTCTGGGGTGCTGGAACTAAGCCCGCCCTTACCTCCTTTGAGGAGAAGAACCATTTAAAAGGTGCCATGATATCCGCAGTGGATTTATTAAAAGGTATCGCAGTCGGTGCCGGCATGAAGGTAATCGAGGTGCCAGGCGCTGACGGAACCCTTCATACTAATTATGAAGGGAAAGCAATGGCTGCGGTGAAGGTTCTTCTTGAGGATAATTATGATTTTGTTTATATCCACGTGGAAGCACCGGATGAGATGGGTCACCAGGGTAACGTAGCCAATAAAGTTAAATCAATCGAATATTTAGATCAAAGAGTAATTAAGGTAGTTATGGATGAAATGGAGAAAGCAGGCGCAGATTATCGCATGCTGGTTATACCTGACCATCCTACACCGATCCGCTGCAGAACCCACACCAGTGATCCGGTACCTTACCTGCTCTATGACAGTACAGCAAAACAAAAAAATAATTGGAATTATAACGAAGCTGAAGCGAAAGCCAGTGGCAATGTGGTTTTAGAAGGATATACTGTTATTAGCAAACTAATTGCGAAATAATGATGAACGGCTTAATATATCCTTATAATTAAGCTGAATTAGAATACAATAACAATTAGTACAGTGTGCAACAGCTTAGTGAGTAGGAGGCAGCTATGTTAATCGTAAAGAAATTCGGCGGCACATCCGTTGCCGACAAAGAGAGAATTTTTAACGTTGCTAGAAGAATTGCTGAGGAATATAAGAATGGCAACGAAGTGGTTGTAGTTCTATCAGCGATGGGCAAGCAAACCGATATTTTGCTGGCACAGGCAAAGGACATCAATCCGAATGCTTCCAAAAGAGAAATCGATATGCTCCTTGTAACAGGAGAACAGGTTTCTGTGGCACTTATGGCAATGGCTTTAGATTCGCTTGGAATTCCGGCAGTTTCATTAAATGCATACCAAGTTGCGATGCATACTACTTCGGTTTATGGCAATGCACGGTTAAAAAGAATTGATACGGAAAGAATTCGTAATGAACTTGAAAATAAACGGGTAGTCATTGTTACCGGTTTTCAGGGTGTTAATAAGCAGGATGATTATACTACACTTGGAAGAGGTGGCTCCGATACAACAGCCGTAGCACTGGCAGCTGCGCTCCATGCGGATGCCTGCGAGATTTATACCGATGTTGACGGTGTATTTACCGCTGATCCCAGAATTGTTAAAAACGCAAGAAAGCTTGATGAAATAACCTATGATGAGATGCTCGAGCTGGCATCTTTAGGAGCAGGCGTTCTGCATAACCGTTCCGTGGAAATGGCAAAGAAATTTGGTGTTCAACTTGTTGTTCGTTCCAGTTTAAATCTGACAGAAGGTACTGTAGTCAAGGAGGTAGTAAAAATGGAGAAAATGCTTGTAAGTGGCGTAGCCTGTGATAAGAACACAGCCCGAATTTCTGTAATAGGATTAGAGGATCAGCCCGGAGTAGCTTTCAAATTATTCAATCATTTGGCAAACAATAGTATTAATGTAGATATCATTCTTCAATCCGTCGGCAGAGATGGTACTAAGGACATCAGCTTTACTGTGAAAGAAGACGACCTAGACGAAGCAGTGGCTATTCTTGAGAGACATCGTGGCGGAAGTTTAAAATGTGAGAAGATCGATGTGGAAAGAGATGTTGCCAAGGTTTCCATCGTTGGTGCCGGCATGATGTCGAATGCAGGAGTTGCGGTTAAGATGTTTGAAGCTTTATATGATGTAGGTATCAACATTAAGATGATTTCCACTTCCGAAATCAGAGTAACTGTTCTGATTGACGAGGCTCATGTGGATAAAGCCATGAATGCTGTTCATGAGAAATTTTTATCCAGCTATTAATTCTGATTAATGGAATACCTTGAATAATCTGAAATACAGCACAAGTAAGCATCATATCGAGTGCGATTTTATTTGCTTAAGACATATGGTTTAGATAGGAGCTCTGTAGGCTGTTGACAAACAGCTACAGGGCTCTGATTTTTATGCCATAAGAAATTATAAGAAGTTCTTTGACATAAAAGGCATCCAGGCAGAATGTATACACATGCGAATGTAATCTTACCGGGTATACCGGTCGTACCCGACGTGAGAGGTTTACCAAGGCGTATACCTGGTCTTTTTCTATTTGCAGGATCCGAGGTGGTATTAGCCTTATCTTGCATTATATATCATATCAATATCTTTAATCTTTCTTTATATTCTGTTAAGTATTTATTAACATAGTTCTATTATAATGAATATAGTTCAAAATTTTAATGAATAGGAGAAGGTATGAGATATTTAGAAGTGGTATTGATCATTATAACCATAGGTTGTCTTGTATTATATGGTAATTCAAGGAGAAATATATTGTTTTGGGGGCTTTCGTTACTTGGAGGTTTATTATTGGTATTGCATGGAGTGGTAGAAGGTTTACGATGGCAGATGAGTCTGATTTATCTGATGATTGTCCTGTTTGTGCTGAGTACAGCTATTCAGATGATACGAAATAAAATCATAAGAAGGAACAAGATAGTATTACGGTTATCACAGGTATTTGGAATGCTGTTTACGCTAATTACATTGATACTGATCATATTGCTGCCCATATTTCAATTACCGGATTATCAGGGTGAGTATCCGGTCAGCACCGTTTCCGTTCAACTGACGGATCCCTCCAGAACTGAGATTTATTCTGCCAAGAAAGGAGATGTCAGGGAGCTTATGGTTACCCTGTGGTATCCTGCTGCGAATAAGAAAGGGGTACAAAAACCTTATTTTAACCAGCTTAAGTTATTGGGACCGGCTGTCACGAAACAGGTAGGTGTACCAGGCTTTTTATTAAGCTATTTTAATTACATTAATACGAATGTTACTGTAGATGCACCGGTTGCATCCGGAGAGGTGAAATATCCGCTATTGATATTCTCCCACGGGATGGGAGTTCCCACGGAATGTTATACTTCCATATTGTCCGAGATTGCCAGCCATGGGTATATCATCGCTGCAGTGGAACATCCTTATAGTACTGTTGCTACAGTTTTTCCGGAGGGGAAGGTAACAACGTACAAAACACCGATAGAATCATTTACGGATGAACAGCTTACTGAGCTGGAGAGGGTCTGGCTAGGCGATATAGAGTTTGTGTTACGGGAGCTGGAGAGTTCAGAGAATATAGGAATCGATAAGAAGCTGCTTTCTAAAATAAATTATAACAGCATAGGAGTTTTCGGACATTCCTTCGGTGGAGCGGTATCCTATCTGGCCTGCTTTCAAAATGATAAAATCAAGGCCGGTATTAATCTGGATGGCTCTATCTATAGCCTGGCTTCAGAAGAAACACAGAAACCCTTCCTTCTGCTGACCACGGACGAATATGCCGAAGCAATAAAGCAAAACACACAGATTCCTGACTATGCCAAACTGAAGGAGGAACAGCGAAAGACGTTGGAAAAGCAGGGAGTTACAAAGGAACAATACGAAATTACAGCAGGCAGAGCAAAAGCCTCTCTTCAGGTTTTTAACAGTATTCTGAATAACGGTGGATATTTTATAAGTTTGGAGGGAACAAAGCATTATAATTTTACAGATATTCCATTGTACTCACCGGCAATACGGATGATGAATATGGCTGGGAAGGTGGACGAAAGAAAAGGATTAGAATTAATCAATCACTATGTCATAGGATTTTTTGATGAAAAGCTGAAGGGCCTTACAGGCAGCTTTACGAAAGCACCTTATCCTGACTAGGCCACATAATCAACGTTCATTCCCTTAAGCAGGCTTCCTTCGATGGACTTTCTTGCATTTTCATAAGGATTACTTGTGTTATACTCGATCGTTGTACGGGTAGCTCCGCCTGCGATATATGGTGTACCGCATTCAGGGCAGATTGCCATCTTAAGAGATACGGAGGAGGATAATAATTTATTGCCTGGTTGGTTTCCCTCGTTAACTGCATTGGTTACATGCTCCTGCTCATGGGAAGATACTGCAGCAAAAGATGCCTGAGGGGACACATGTGCGGGAGATTTGAAAGACACATTATTATCATTTGACTGATCCATGTACTTTCTGTTCTTACAGGTCTGGCATTCCGAAGGTTTCGTCTTTTCTATGGAATTAGTGCTTTTTTGCCCAATAGGAATAACACCGTTCACTTTACTAACGGCATTGACCGGCTGACCTAATGCACTGGTAGCGGCAGCAGGATAAGTATATGTAGTTGCACCGATGGGACTTATGTACATAGGACGGCTCCTTTATTGAGAATTATTATGATTCGCGGTAATACAGCTGTTTTGCCATATTATGCCTTCAACTTCATTATAATACCACCCGGAAACCTCGTCAATAGCATGAAATTAAGCAAATGGGTTGCTTTTCGGACTTTCGGATGGTATGATTACATAATTATATGGATACTATTTCATAATATATTGATTTGAGGAGCAAAAGCATGGATATTTTAAAACAGATAAAGGATGAACTTGGGATTCGACTGGAACAGGTGGAAGCCGCTGTTAAATTAATTGATGAGGGCAATACAATTCCTTTTATTGCAAGATATCGTAAAGAGGCTACCGGATCTCTGGATGACGAGCAGTTAAGAAATCTGCATGAAAGATTACAATACTTAAGAAACCTGGAAGAAAAGAAGGCTCAGGTGCTTAGCAGCATCGAGGAGCAGGGAAAGATGACGGAGGAGCTGCGGGCACAGATCCTTGCTGCAACCACTCTGGTTGTGGTGGAAGACTTATATCGTCCTTACCGCCCGAAGAGAAGAACCAGAGCAACCATAGCTAAGGAAAAAGGTCTGGATGGACTGGCGGCGATTATTCTTGCCCAGGAAATCAAAGAGCCCGTTGCCAATGCTGCACAAGCTTTTCTTTCTGAGGAGAAGGAAGTACGTACCGTAGAAGATGCAATTGCTGGAGCGATGGATATTATCGCCGAAGACATCTCGGATGAGGCTGAGCACCGTAGTTATATCCGTGAAGCAACCATGAAGGAAGGTACACTTACCTCCACAGCGAAGGATGCCAAGCGGGAATCCGTATATGAGATGTATTATAATTTTGAAGAAAGTTTAGAGAAGCTTGCCGGACACCGGATACTTGCGATCAACCGCGGTGAGAATGAGAAAGTCCTGACTGTAAAAATAGTTGCTCCGGAGGAGCGTATTTTACGTTATCTTGAGAAGAAGGTAATCCTTAAGGACAATGAATTCACCAATGATATACTTAAGACAACGGCGGAAGATAGTTACAAGAGACTGATTGCTCCGGCTATCGAGCGTGAAATCCGCAGTAATCTGACGGAAAAGGCAGAAGACGGCGCAATTAAGGTGTTTGGCAAGAACCTGATACAGCTTCTGATGCAGCCTCCGATTGCCGATCAAGTAGTCCTTGGCTGGGACCCGGCTTTCCGTACCGGCTGTAAGCTGGCTGTCGTAGACAGTACAGGTAAGGTTCTGGATACTGTGGTAATTTATCCTACGGCACCTCAGAATAAGGTGGAAGAAGCAAAGTCTGTATTAAAGAAGCTGATTGATAAATATAGTATCACGTTATTCTCCGTAGGTAACGGAACAGCCTCCCGAGAATCTGAGATGATAATCGTAGAGCTTTTGAAGGAAATCAATAAACCAATCAAATACATTATTGTAAATGAGGCAGGAGCGTCTGTGTATTCCGCAAGCAAGCTGGCAACAGAGGAATTCCCGAACTTTGATGTTGGTCAGAGAAGTGCAGCCTCCATTGCAAGAAGACTTCAGGATCCCTTGGCTGAATTGGTTAAAATCGATCCTCAGTCCATCGGTGTAGGCCAGTACCAGCATGATATGAACCAAAAGAAGCTGGGTGAAGTCTTATCCGGCGTTGTGGAAGACTGTGTTAATAAAGTTGGCGTTGATCTGAACACGGCTTCAGTTTCCTTGCTAGAGCATATTTCCGGTATCAGTAAAGTGATTGCTAAGAATATTGTAGCATACCGTGAAGCAAACGGACGTTTCAGAAGCCGTAATGAACTTCTGAAGGTACCGAAGCTGGGACCGAAGGCTTTTGAGCAGTGCGCCGGTTTTATGAGAATCCAGGGAGGGGACAACCCTTTGGATGCTACCGGAGTACATCCGGAATCCTATGAAGCAACCCAGGCATTGTTGGGTAAATTGGGCCTAACCTTGGAGGACGTAAAGGAAATCCAGATTAAGGCGATGAAACAGAAGGGCCAGGAACCGGTGAAAAAGGCAGAGCCGAAACCGGAGAAGAAGAAACCTGTGATTACGGTAAAGACACAGGACACTGCTTTTGGCAAGGCGCTTGCTGCAGCAGTTGGAAAAAATGGTATCCCGGTTCAGGAAGCTGCCCAGAAGAGTACCGCACCTGTGGCAACGACCGATCCTTCCGATGACATTATTACCATTGGAAAGAAGATCAGGGATAAAAGTAAGCTTGCACAGGAATTGGGCATTGGTGAAATTACACTGACGGATGTCATCAAAGAGCTTGAGAAACCCGGCAGAGACCCGAGAGATGAGATGCCAAAACCGATCTTACGTACTGATGTACTCGAAATGAAGGATCTGACCGAAGGTATGATACTGAAGGGAACTGTCCGCAACGTAATTGATTTCGGTGCTTTCGTTGACATCGGTGTACACCAGGACGGTCTGGTTCACATTTCCCAGCTTTCCGATAAGAAGTTCGTAAAGCATCCCCTCGATGTAGTGAGTGTCGGTGATATTGTTGAGGTTAAGGTCATGAGTGTCGATGTGGCAAAAAAGAGAATTCAATTAACGATGAAGCTGCAAAGCTCATCTGTATCATAAGTATTATTATTAATTACAAAGGCTGCGTAGGAAGAGAAAGCTAGATGGATATTATAATCTCTGGGACGTAGCATTTGATTATAAAGAGGTAGCAGATGATGAGTATACTTTTTGGAATTTGCTTGATTTTTGGAATTCTTTGCCTGTTTTATTATGGAATTATTACCGTCTATGCCGGGGCTGGAACCGCCTTTGCGTGGTTTTGGATCTGCGCTGGGATTGGTTTAATCATATTGGGATTTGTTATCCGCTATATCATAAAGCATGAGATTAAAATTCCGGACCTCATCAGATATCTGATCATTGTGGTCATATCAGCTGGAATATGTATCTTTGTTATACTGGAAGGAATATTAATCTTTTACTCCAGCAAAGAAGCTGATCCCCATGCGGATTATCTGATTGTACTGGGGGCGCAGGTTAGAGGGACTACGATTACCAAATCCCTGAAGAAGAGATTGGATACTGCTCTGGACTACCTGGAAGATAATCCCAAGACCCTAGTAATTGTATCGGGCGGTAAGGGAGCAGGAGAAGATATATCGGAAGCAGAGGCGATGCAGGGATATCTATTATCAAAAGGAATTACAAAGGATAGAATTATCCTGGAGGATAAATCCACTAATACCAATGAAAATATCCGTTTCAGCAAGCTCCTCATGAAGGATCAGAATGCCTCGGTTGCAGTAGTGACTAACGGCTTTCATATTTTCCGTTCCATAAGTATAGCCAAAAAACAGGGCTTGCCCCAGATTCAAGGCTTGGCAGCACCTTCGGACCGGATACTGACAATCAATTACTATGTACGGGAAGCAGTTGGAGTATTAAAAGATTTCGTGTTTGGGAATATATAATAATTTGTAGAAATTATTAACATATGAAATGTTTGTGAATATATTGACAGTAAATAAAACCTGTTGTATCATGAAGTTGTAAAAAGAATAAAGGTAAATCTTCGGGGCAGGGTGAAATTCCCGACCGGCGGTAAAGTCCGCGACTCGTAGATGATAGATTATTTTATCATCCATGATTGATTTGGTGAAATTCCAAAACCGACAGTAAAGTCTGGATGAGAGAAGAAAAGCAGATTTATAAGATGATTATATTATTTGCCCCGATTTTAACATGTTTAAAATCGGGGATTTTTATTTATAATAAACCTATCAACCTTATAACTGCCAGCTACCCAAAGAATTTCCTTTGCATTTAAAAAGGAGAGAATTAGATGAAAACAAATGTAATGACAAATCAAAGCAAAACCTTATTTTCTACAAAACAGATGGTTATGGTAAGCCTTTTCTCAGCACTTGCTTATGTGTTGATGCTGTTTCACCTGCCGTATAAGCATCTGGGATTTTTGGAATTCGAATTCAGTGACATTCCGGCTGTCATAGCTGCTTTACAGTTTGGACCTTTATCCGGTGTCATCGTGGAATTGATTAAAAATCTGATTAAGGCACTTACAGCATCCACAACGGGTATGGTAGGAGAATTGGCAAATTTCCTGATCAGCTGCGCTTTCATTATTCCGGTTGGTCTGTTGAATAAGCTGCGTAATATCAAGAAAAGAAATGTAACTGGTACAGACATGGCAAACAAGACGAAATCCTCTAATGCAATTTATATGATCGGTACCTTTACGATTGCTACACTGGCAATGACTCTGACAGGTGCATTGTTAAATTACTTTATCATGGTTCCCTTATATGCAAAACTGTTTGGAGGCATGGACAGCGTTACCGGTTTAGCTTCGCAGTATGTACCGGCGATCAAGGATCTCGCAACCCTGGTAATCATCGGTATCACACCATATAATATTGTAAAAGGTATTATGATTTCAGTGGTCGGTTATTACACTTACCGCCTTTTGAGAGTAAGCTTATTCAGACTTGAGGGTAAGTAATCGAAGTATGATTAACCCCTATATAATAGGATGATGTAATAGAAATAAATCAGAGGATAGAGCTTTTGCAGAAGTAGACCTTCAAAGAAGCTCTATCTTTTTTATATAATATCTGCTATAATATTCCCGATTAAGGACAAAGCACCTTCTATGAACCCATGGAAGGTCATTTAATGATTATGTTAAGCTGGTTTGAACTAGTCAAAACGTTTAAAAAGAGGATTTAATATGACGATAGATAGCTTTAAGGCAGAGGATACCTTTCAACTAGGGTATCAGCTGGGAGCCAATGCAAAAAAAGGTGAGATTTATTGCCTTAGCGGAGACTTGGGTGTAGGTAAGACAGTATTTACCCAGGGCTTTGCGAAAGGACTTGGAATAGATGAAGCGGTAAACAGTCCCACCTTTACGATTGTTCAGGAATATGAAGGAAAAGACATGCCCCTTTACCATTTTGATGTATACCGCATCTCGGATGTGGAAGAGATGGAGGAAATCGGCTATGAAGATTATTTCTATGGAGAGGGTGTCTGCCTGATTGAATGGGCGGAGCTGATTGAGGAACTGCTTCCGAATAATCGGACAACCATAGCCATTCGGAAGGATCTTCAGAAAGGCTTTGATTATAGGGCTATTACGATAGAAACATGATGTTTGCAGAGAGGAAGTTATAAATATGAAGATTTTGGCTCTCGATAGTTCAGGTCTTGTTGCCGCTGTTGCAATCGTTACAGAGGAAGCAGTACTTGCAGAATATACGGTTAATTTTAAGAAAACACATTCCCAGACTCTGTTACCCATGCTGGATGAAATTGTGAAAATGGTAGAGCTGGATCTGGCGCAGGTAGATGCAATTGCCGTAGCGGCAGGTCCAGGTTCTTTTACAGGACTTCGTATTGGCTCTGCGACTGCAAAGGGACTTGGTCTTGCATTAAAGAAACCGATTATTCCAATACCGACCTTGGAAGGCTTGGCATATAATCTGTATGGAACGGGAAAGCTTATCTGCCCAATGATGGATGCAAGAAGAAGTCAGGTGTATACGGGATTATATGAGTTTAAAGATAAGGATCTGGTCACGGTACTTCCACAGACGACTCTGGCTATTGAAGAAATATTGGATAAAGTAAATGAAACAGGTAGAGAAGTTATCTTCCTTGGTGATGGTGCCGACATATACAAAGAAATCATAACGGATAAGGCAAAGACAGCTTTCACCTTTGCTCCTGTTCATCTGAACCGGCAGCGGGCTGGCGCTATCGGAGCCTTGGGTTTCGAGTATTATCACAAGAATAAGCTGGAATCAGCTTCAGAGCATGAGCCGGTTTACCTGCGGTTATCCCAAGCAGAACGGGAGCGGGAGGAACGCCAGAAGAGTTGATATTATGCTAATTCTATATAACAACGAATAATCTGGAGGATGTAGCTGGATGATAATTCGGAAAATGACAGAAGCAGATTTACCTCAGGTTCATGCTATAGAACTGGAAACCTTCTCGGATCCCTGGAGTGAGGAGGATTTTCTAAGCTCCCTTAGGGAACCCAACAACGGGTATTTGGTTGCTGAGCTGGATGGAGTAATAGCAGGGTATTGCGGATACTGGGGAATTGTCGATGAAGGATATATCTATAATGTGGCTGTAAAAAAAGAATATCGTAGAAATCAGATCGGATACAGGATGCTTAAAACACTCCTCGATGAATCTTCAGATAGGGGTATCACTTCCTTCACCCTGGAGGTCAGATACTCGAATGAGCCAGCCATCCGGCTTTATGAGTCACTTGGCTTTGAACGGGCAGGAATACGAAGGGACTTTTATTCGAAGCCGAAAGAAGATGCTGCCATTATGTGGTGGAAACCGATACAGTAATTCCCACTATAAAAATGAAGGATTTCAGATTATAATAATCCTAAAGCGATATGCATGCTAATATCAGGAGGGGGATAATCGTGAAAAAAGCAGATAACGTTAATCAGAGTGGTGGTATTCCGCTTTACTGCAATTCTTGCGGCAAGTTGCTGAAGGTTGAGAATGGAATCCTGAAAGAGGATGCATTTGAGGCTTCGAAAGAGTGGGGTTACTTTTCTAAACGCGATATGGAAGTTCACCACTTTAATCTTTGTGAAGAATGTTATGAAAAAATGGTATCAAACTTTAAAATACCGATTGACGTAGAAAAGAAATTAGAGGTGTTATAATTGATAAGGAGTTGGCAAAAATGCCAACTCCTTTTTTGCTTCATACGAGCATTCTTGTTAGGTAGAAATATAGCGGTTTGCAAAAAATGAATACCT
>DATMUM010000165.1:0-3002 GCA_035564175.1 Mobilitalea sp. | reverse complement strand
AATTATAGTACAAATATAACTGAAAAACAACTATAAAATTCCAATCCCATGGAATTTAATCATTTAATACATCTATTCTGCCCCCGCCATAGAAAGTAAATGATTCATCTGGGAATATAGTGTATCGCTATCCGAAGCATTTAATATCAACGAGATATATTCCTTTCCTTTACTATCTTTACACAGTAATATCAGGCAATTGCCGGCTTTATTCGTTGCACCGGATAAGCCTCCGGTTATCGAGATTCCGGATACTGGTTCTGCATCCCCGTTTAGATATGAGTTTGTGGAATCGAAGGCTTTTTCCTGATCATTACCATCTTTATTTTTATACTCTGAGGTGTAAGTGTTCTTACTTATAATACTGCGGAAGGTATCATAAGTTAAAAGCTCATTCATAATTAAATACATATCATAAACTGTTGTAAATTGGTTATCATCATGTAAACCGTGTGAATTCATGAAATTGGATTGAACTGCACCGATACTCTGAGCTTCTTTATTCATCATCGTAACAAAGGCTTCCTCGCTTCCTCCGACATGTTCGGCAATTGCTATGGCAGCATCATTACCCGAATAAATAAGAAGGCTGTTTAAAAGAGTATCCAGGGTCAGAACATCTCCTTCTTTATAACCGCAGACCTTTGCACCTATGTCAGCTATTTTAAAAGCATTTTCACTGACGGTTACTGAGTCGGTCATTTCACCATACTTAAATACTACCAGAGCGGTTAATAATTTCGTCAAGCTGGCAGGATACATCTTATCAAAAGCATGGTCGGCATAGATAACTTTATTATCCGTAACATCGATAAGTAAGGTAGCACCTGAGGTCAATTGCTGATCTCCACCTACATTATCTTCTTTCGTAACTACAGTAATATTCTTTGCAAAATAATCAGCCTGGGTTATCCGGTTATCCACCGATTGCCCCTTAGCAACTGCAGTATCTTTGTAGGCCAGTAATTCATTAGATGAATTCTGACATCCTGTGAAAGCGATTGAGGCTATCATAAGTGTACATAATAAACGCTTTTTCATAAGTAAACCATCTCCCGCTTTTTCCTTTCCATAATCCAATCGAGAAACTTAGGATTTAAAGAGTTCTCTCCAATCCAGATCACCGCGGTCAAGAGCTTTAATTAAAAGCTCAGCCGTAGCAAGATTGGTTGCTAAAGGTATATTGTGCTTATCACAGAGCTGGAAAATATTATTTACATCCGGTTCATGGGATTTTGGTGATAACGGATCCCGTAAGAAAATGACTAAGTCCATCTGGTTATGCTCTATCTGGGAACCTAATTGCTGTTCTCCTCCAAGGTGACCAGCCAGATATTTATGAACGTTAAGATTGGTTACTTCTTCAATCAAACGTCCGGTTGTACCGGTTGCATATAAATTATTCTTACTTAGTATTCCTCTGTAAGCTATACAAAAATTCTGCATCAACTTCTTTTTTGCATCATGAGCAATCATACCAATATTCATGTTTACCTCCCTTCTGCCGCTTTTAGCGGCTCTGATATTCTTTATCTTCTAATTCTTCCAGGCTGTAACCGGATGTTCAGGATCAATCCGACCGCTAACATACCGCTGGTTAGTGAACTAAGTCCATAACTTAAAAATGGTAATGGGATACCGGTGTTCGGTAACAGCGAAGTTGCAACACCAATATTAACAAACACCTGGAAAGCAAACATTGAGGCTAATCCAACAGCTATCAGCATTCCCATATAATCCGGAGCTTTTCTTGCAGTCATAAGGCAGATATAAATGATTACTGCATATAAAGCTAAGATGATACAGCCGCCGATAAAACCAAATTCTTCACCTGCGACAGAAAAGATAAAATCACTTTCGGATATGGGAATTCTTTTATAGCCTCTTTTTTCATCAGGACTAAAAACCTTTCCGTATAATTGGCCTGAGCCAATGGATATTACGGAGTTCACCTGCTGATACATCGTTTCCTGATGTTCTTCCGGGTGAAAGATGGATATAACTCTTTCCTGCTGATAAGGATTAAGCAGTACCTGATAATCCTGTTGCACATACCATAGCAGTCCAAAAAACGTTGGTATTCCGATCACTAACACCGGAAGTATGATTTTCCAGCTAAGACCGGCTGCAAACAGCATCATTGCAAATATGAAAAGAATTACTAAACTAGTGGACAAATTAGGCTGATCCAGAATAAAGTAAACAGGAACAGCAACCGAAACAATGGCTAATAATATGATAAATATATTATTAATCTTAGCCCTGAACATTGTAAACAGCATCGCTATAAACAATATCAGGATTATCTTCGACAGCTCCGAAGGCTGAAACTGGAGCGGCCCGATAACAAGCCACCGCTTTGCAAAATTAAGGCTCTTTCCACTTGTCTTAACCAGTACCAGTAAAACCATATTGATTAGATAAAGCACAATATAAAAACTGCAGATGAAATGATAATCAATTAGTGAAACAATAACAGCTATTACAATACCGCCAGCTAAACCTGCAATTTGCTTAATAAATAGGTTTTCATCTTGTGTTTGTACCTGTTTGATTAAGAATGATCCAATTATGCCAATGATCAGAACTATAATCAGCAAGGTAACATTATATCGTTTAAAATCATATTGCTTTAATTTGAACATCCGGTCAACTTCCTTATTTTTTCTGTGTCTTAAGATCCTTGATCGGAATATTTGCAAATAATGCAGGCACTGAGCCGTTGTTGGATTCGGATTCCGTCTGGGTAATCTTAATGTCTAAGCCATCTAAATCTATTTCAATGTATTTTGATATCACAGCAATGATATCGTTCTTAATCTGTTCCATTATTTCAGGTGAGCATCCAGCACGATCAGACACTAAGACTAATTTCAACCTGTCTTTTGCAATACTGCCGGTTCCTTTTTTCTTAAAAAAATCTGAAAAGCCCATTGCGCTACCTCCCTAATTTTTCTTACGTTTCCCAAACAGTTTCCCAAAAAATCCTTGTCTTTCTTCTA
>DATMUM010000164.1:0-16217 GCA_035564175.1 Mobilitalea sp. | reverse complement strand
ACCTGCGATATTGCTTTCATAAGCATCATTACGCTCAATGCGTACCGGGGAAGAGGTTCTGCTTTCCACACCGGAAAGAACTGCTTCTTCATCAGCAAATCCCTTAATCTTTCTGTCAAAGGCAAGTACGCCTTCTTTAATTGCACCAATAACATCCGCTGGCAGGCATGGAACCAGATTGGTTAGGCGGTAATCACCCTTTATCCCGGGTGTGATATTTCCTATTGTAATACTATCCCTGTTTCTTAACAAGTCACCAAATAACTGCACCGGGACAGCACCCAAGCCTGCTTCGTAGGCAGCGTGTTCCCATTTACGTTGAAAGGCTATACCGCAGAGCGGATCATTTCCGCTAAAATCCTCCGGTTGCACGGTTACAACGATGGCACTGTTGGCATTCTCTCCATCGCGTTTATAATCGCTCATACCGTTTACAGCAAGATGGCCTTCCTCAGAAGAAGCATTAACAACATAACCGCCCGGGCACATACAGAAGGAATAGACACCTCTTCCTGACTGGGTCTGATGGGCTAATTTATAATCGGCAGCCGGTAGATGGATGTAATCCTGTCCGTACTGGGATTTACTGATCATGCTCTGTTTATGCTCAATTCTCAGGCCAATGGCAAAGGCCTTCGGGGTCATCACAAGACCCCTTCGTAAAAACATCGAGAAGGTATCCCTTGCACTATGACCGATGGCTGGAATCAATAGCTCACAGGGCATTTTCTCATGCTGGTCAAGTTCTATTCCGATTAATCTGTTATTATCAATAATCAGATCCGTGAGCTTTGTTCCAAACCGTACTTCACCGCCCAGCCTGATGATATCATTTCTCATATTCTCCACGACGCAACGAAGTTTATCGGTTCCGATATGAGGCTTATTCAGATATAGAATTTCGGAGGGTGCACCGTATTGAACAAAGGTTTCCATGACCAGACGATATCGGTTATTGACATCCTTGATCATCGTATTCAGCTTGCCATCCGAAAAGGTACCGGCACCACCTTCTCCGAATTGAACATTACTTTCCGGGTTAAGCTCCCTCGTTTTCCAGAAATGTTCCACAGCTTCTACCCGTTTATGGACCGGAAATCCTCGCTCAACCACCAAAGGCTGGAAGCCGTATTTCGCAAGCATTAATGCTGTAAATAAACCCGCCGGTCCGGTTCCTACCACCACGGGACGATGCTGCAGCTTTCGCACTCCTGCAGCATGAAACTGATACTGTTCTTGTTCCGATATGGTTATATTCTCACTGCGAGCCCTGTTTACTAAGGTTTTCTCGCTATCCTTAACATCCTGAGTTAACGACACCTCAACAGCATAAATATATTTGATCTCATTCTTTCTGGCATCAATTGATTTCTTTATAATATTCAGACCTTTGATTTTTGCCGGCTGTAACTTTAAAGCTTTGGCAGCTGCAATTTGGATATCTTCCACTGAATGCTTCAGCGGAAGCTTTATTTGTGATATTCTTATCATAGAATTATTCCTTCATCTCTTATTTCTTACCAGCTGAAGTGCCTGCAACAAATCCTGAACTCCAGGCCCATTGAAGATTATAGCCCCCGCAGGTACCATCCACATCGACCAATTCTCCTGCCAGATAGAAACCTTTTTGCAGCTGCGACTCCATGGTCCGGTCATCAATTTCCCGGGTTGATACACCGCCGGTACATACCTGGGCATTTTCAAAGGAGTTTGTATCGGTGATCATCATTTCGAATTCCTTACAATATTGTACCAGTTTCTCTATATCCTGATCCGATATCAGCCTTCCGGGCTTATATGGGTCTAACTTTGCTTGCGTGATTATGATATAAGATAGCTTATGATTTAATAAGCCAATCATCATTTCTTCCAGGGTTTTATTGGTATTTTGCTTTATTCTCTGTTTTATCAGGGCAAATAATTCATTCTCTGGGATTTCAGGAAGGAAATCCAAATGCAGATATACCTTCTTCCCCTGATCGAGAGCTTTCGCCGCAAAACGGCTGATCTGCATAACCGGAATTCCCGAAATACCATAATCCGTAAATATAATTTCGCCTGTTTCCTTTGCCATTTGCATATGTTCTGCCAACACAGTAACAACTGCACTTGTCCGAACTCCGGAGACGGTTTTGCAATATTTATCCGGTGATACCAATTGAACAAGGGCGGGTAAAGGCTTAATGATGGTATGGCCTAATGTTTTCGCCAGCTGATATCCGCTTCCGTCTGACCCAAGCTTTGGGGAAGCACAGCCTCCGGCTGCGAGAATCAGTTTGTTAGCGTAATAGGTCTGTTGCTTTATGGTGATATTCTGAATTAGTGCTGATGGTTTATTCTTACCTGAATTATACAAAGAATTCTTATTCCTGTCAGCAGCTTTATGACCCTCTTCACCGGCTAAAGCCTCTGTTATTACGGTATAATAAGGTTTTTTGATTTCTTTTACCGTCTCATTAAATTGGAACTGTACCTTTAACCTGTCACATTCCATCATAAGAACCGATACAATGCTGGCTGCCTGCTCAGAATTCGGATAAAGATAACCCTCCCGCTCCTTTGGATATATGCCAAGTTCCTTGAAAAAGCGGATTGTTTCGGTAACATCAAAACAAGACAGCACCTTCATGGCAAATGCGCTGTCATCAGATCGGTAGCATTCAGGACTTTGATGCAGATTTGTAAAATTACATTTCCCATTGCCTGTCGCTAATATTTTTTTACCGGCCTTGTCTTTTTGCTCTATCACAAGAACTGAACTTCCAAGTCTTGCGGCTGCAATTGCTGCCATCAGGCCGGAAGCTCCGGCGCCAATGATTATCACATCGTATTCCACAGGAATGCCTCCATTTTCCGTTCATTTATGTTTGTTCCATTATATTTTACCCGAGGTATTATTTCAAGCATTTCTTTTCATTAGACCTTGTTAGCATTTCTTTTAAATAGACCTTGTTAGCATTTCTTTTAATTAGACTTTGTTAACATTACTTTTCATTAGACCTTGTCAACATTTCTTTTAATTAGACTTTGTTAGTCCGGTTTCTTAATCCTGTCTTAAGAAAATGCCGAGCGCGGTCGGCTTAGCTGACATATTTCCAAACGCTCAAGTATGCCTCCAGGCTAGAATTTTTTATTTCATAGGACGTTATTTCTTCTGAAATAAAAAGGCGTATCGGCAGGTATTGTCTCACTGCCGATACGCTCTAACATTCTTATCCGTCATAATGCTTTCTCAATGTTAATGTACTTTAACTGGAATAGCTCTCCAGCAATGCATAGAGCTCGTCCAGACTATTGACATAGATACCCTGGATTAAATCAAGACGATCTTCCTCCGGGAGATTCTTTGCTTCAATGTGGGTATAGCTGTACACACTCTTTAAATCACTGTTGTACACAACCACATATCCATCCTTAATTACCACATAGAACCGGAAAGGAACAAAGTCTTCATTATAACTCTTCTTTATTTTAATCTCAACATCAGAAAAGGAAACCAGTTCATAGGAAATCAAACCTTTGTTATATTCCGATAAAGGCATGTCCTTCATATAAGATGACAGGTAATCCAGAACCTCATCCCTGGTCAGACCGACTAGAGCTGCCGGTGGATTAAGCTCCTGTGTCTGTGTCTCTCCGGTCTTCATATTATACGTCTCAAGGGTATATTTTGTTGTTGGAAGTACCGTCTTCTCCGATTGGCTTACTGCCACATTTTCATCCTCAGCCGGCTGCTGGGTCGGCTGAGCCTTTTCCAATAGAGCATATAGCTCATTCTTTTGTTCCACTGCTCTTTTATTGAAATCATTTAATGCGTGCAGATAACTCAAATAGTAACAGGTTGTAAACATAACGCATAAAAATGCGAAACTTACGAGATAAATAGATGCCTTTTTCAGCTTCATGCGAAACCACTCCTTCGGCATTATTATCTCCAATATTTACTTATTTATACATTTATAGTAAATGCATCTTCTTCATAACCCTTACAATTACAGTTCCTTTCGGGACAAAAGCCAATTCCTCTTCGCTTAATCCCCTCAAGAACACTAATAATAAGAAATATACAATAATCGCTATGAATACAGCCAAAACAGTGGAAAGCAGGTTGCTTCCTGTTAATTTATCCATGCCATAATAGGTAAAGAATGCAACTATGCCCATCAATCCGGCACTTACAAAGGGTATAACAAAGGTTTTAATCACTTCCTGCTGATACTTCAGGTATTTTTCAATCGATAGCCAGTTCAGAATACTTACCACAAGAGGGAAGGTTACATTACCAATGACGAGTGCATAAGTACTCAAATGGGTAAATTGCAATAATCCGAAAACAAGTATGATATGTATTCCCAAAGAAATTGCTGAATGAATAACCGGAATCCGCAGTTTATTAATTCCCTGAAGGATTGCCGTTGAAATCGTTGATAAGGCATAGAACACAATAGAAATAGAACCAAGCATCATAATGTTGGCTGAAAGGTGGTACTGATCATCAAAAATAAGGCTTATGATTGGAGCTGCCAGAACACTCATACCAACAGCGGAAGGAATAGCGATTATCATGTTAAACTTGATTGCAGAATGCACCTTGGACTTGATTGCTGCTTCCATCCCTCTGGCCATGTCTGCCGAAATCGAGGTTACAATAGCAGCTCCCATGGCTGTAGCAACCGCAACCGGAACATTTGTAAGCAGGCGGTATTCGCCGCTGTAAATCCCCCATAAGGTATCACGATTACTATCCGTGTAGAGCTGGCTAGGCAGTACTTTTAGTACTTCATTATCAAAGGTGGTAATTATTTTAGAGCTCATGATATGACCAAATAAAGTACCATCCAGTAAACCGCTGATCTGATAAACCGTCTGACTTAAGATAATGGGCAGGATTGTAATAATAAGCAATTTAAAAATAGAGCCATAGGATTCCAGGTGATCTGAGTGATCATGCCTTACCTGCTTATTAATGACCGGTTTATACAGGGCAAAGACAAATAATAGGAAAATTAATGCGATACATGCACCTGCAAAGGTACCAAGTGTACCGCCGGAGGCTCCCCAGGCAGCTACATTTACAGAAGCACTGAAGTTCTTTACAAACAGATAAGCAGCTAATATACTGACTACTGCATTGACCAGCTGTTCCAATACCTGGGATAATGCGGTTGGTATCGTTGTATTCTTACCTTGATAAAAGCCTCTTAATACTCCCATAATTGAGAATATAAAAATAGTCGGTGACAGTACCCTGAGCGGTAGCGCTGTATTCGGACTTTTAAACAGCGAGGTTGCCAGAAAATCTGCACCAAAGAATATGACTAACGTAGCAACCGAACCTACACCAATTGCTAATGCCATCGCACATAAGAAAATACGATAGGAATTGCGATGCTCCTTATTCACCCTCCGTACAGCTACCAGTCTTGATACTGCTAGTGGAAGGCTATAGGAAGACAGAATTAAAGCAATATTATAAACCTCAAAGGAATAAGAATATAATCCGGTTCCTTCCTGTCCAATGATTCGCTGCATTGGAATACGATAAATCAAACCAATGACACGAACAAGGATGGATGCAACCGCTAATATGCTTCCCTGTACTAAAAAATGACTGCTTTTACTTCTATCCGACATAAACTTCTCCTTTTATCTTCCGTCTAACTATATCATTTGAGACTTCCCATTTAAACATATGAACTATTATAAACTATAAAACAAATTCGTCAAATCCTTCTTTTTCCTATGGACACAGTTCATATAATTGCCGATTATAATCATGTATTACGCCTGCAGCCATATACATCCGCCGCAGACTTAGACCTCATGCATTCTAATCGTTGTTTCCGGAGATGCTGGTACAACTGTAATCATGCATTCATTTTGAAGCTTCCGGTGCCGCTGATACAACTGAAATCCAGCAAGTATTATATGATTACTTAATCGTAACATCCTCGGTACGGTCCTGAGGGAATAATGCAATGAAGGTCTTTCCAGGATTAATGGTAAGCTCCTCTCCAGCTTCATTATAATACCTCATCCAGCCGTCTGCTTCTTTCTTCTTCCAGGTAATCAGAACGACCTTGCCATTTGTGAAGTAATAGCCACGCCCGGCAGCGTCCTCCAGATCCATGGTCTGGTAACCATTCTTATCGATATTCCATTCCTTTACGAATTGAATAATAATATTCTTAAAGGCCAGCTGTTCGCCTGTCAACGAATCCTTATGCGGAGCACCATATTGAAAACGATAATATAATTTATCATCAGCGTTATATTCAAAATAAGGTGATGTATAGCCTGAAAATTTCAAAGTAATTTTATTGGCGTCGTTAGTACTGCTTAGATCGGTATCGGTATCATAGAAGGTATAATGTGACACATACCCTGCTTCATATTGTGTTTCAAAGCCCTTCTTCTCGATTCCCTTCAATATGCCATCCAAAGATGCAAAGGCATTATGAGGTTGCTTGATGGTTTTATCTCGGTAAAATACAGTCGTCCCGATCCCTTCCGAGCCATCCATATGATCAATCCCGAGCGTCTTCATCTTGCTGGTTGCATATTTCGTTTTGCCATAATGCACATAGATAGCATCGTATTCATCTGCGATGCTGACAAAATAATGTCTGGCACTGCGGGTTGATCCTATCCGGTCACCGGTATAATTCTCGCCGATACCGAGAAGCCGCGTGATTCCGCCTTCTACCAGACACTCGTATACGATATCTGCCTGTCCGATTCCCCATTGATTGGAAACGGTTTTAAAATTATTGAACTGGAAAGCAATTGGACGTTTTGTTCCGATTTCTACAGGGACCCACAATCCGGTTAGATAGCTTCTCATTTCACCTTCATGGTTTGTATTGTCCGGTGTCGGTGTTATTGTTACTGTCTGATCATTTTCGGAAGGTTCTTCGTTCTGCTGTACGGTCTGTGTAATATTATCTTCTGAACCCTTAACTGATTCATCGTTCTTCGCATTCTTTTTACATCCCATCATATAAAATGCTGTAATCAAAATGAGTAAAATAATCGCAAATCTCTTCATGCATTTCTGTCCCTTCTATGAATAATTATCTTAAAATCTGAAGATTTTCTAACACAGTATTTTGCTTTTCTTCCATTCTTATACGGTCATTTTCTTCCATATGGTCGTACCCAAACAGATGAAACATACTGTGTGCAGTCAAAAATGCCACTTCCCTCTCGAGTGAATGTCCATATTCCCTTGCCTGCAATTTTGCCCTGTCTACGGAAATAACGATATCACCAAGGATGAATTCCCCTGTTTCCGGATGAAAGCTTTCGTAATCCTGATCCTCAAATTTATCAAAATCGCTAGGTGAATCATAATCATTTGCCGGAAATGACAATACATCCGTCGGAGCATCGATTTCCCGGTATTCCTTATTAATCTGGCGGATTTCTTCATCATCAGTAAATAATACGCTTACTTCCGCTTCATATGGACATTTCTCATAATCCAGACAGGCTTCTATCACTCTTTTTACCAATGCCTCATAGTCAAACCCCAGCTGCTGCGACGCTTCGTATTCCAAATTGATCGTCATGATACCCTCCATTCGCCTTTACTTAGGCATTGTTATGTATTATACATGCATAAATATTCTGTGTTTCCATTTTGTTATGATTATCTTAATTTATGCTTGTCCGTGCTCGCCAAATTCTTTCTTGTAGAAATTCTTTAAAAGCTTATAATCCTTTAAAGACAAAGATGAGGTATCAAAGGTACCCTTGTCCATTCGCATTTGAAAAATATTATCGATAATCTTATTCTTCGTAAATTTATGTTCTTCACTTTTTGCTATGTATTCAATGGTTGATACGACACTATCCGAAAGCATAACAATGGCGGCCTCAATGGAACCGGGTTTTTCATATTTAATATTATGTTCCTTGAGTATTGCGGTCAATTCCTTTGGAAATGCATATTCCTCCGCTATCAGTAAGCCTTCCTCAATATAATTCTTACCGTTGATTTTACCTATTTCATGGTAGAAACCGCCTGCAAGAGCAAGCATTTCATTCGCGCCAACTTCTTTGGCAGCACGGCAAGAAAGATCACCGATGTATAAAGCGTGTTCATATAAGCCTTCTGAATGCTGCTTTAAATTTTGAAGCAATACATTATTCTTATCGCAGAGAACATCATAGCTTGTCCATAGATTTTGCGAAAGAACAGGGTCGGCTATTAAAGGTAAGTTCTGATCTTCTTCCAAGTTATCTTCCTGGAAATATACTTCTGATATTTCTTGATTGATAGAAAGAATAGATACTTTTTCCTTCGCATCATTTTCCTTAGAATTACTTTCCTTAGAATCACTTCCCTTAACATCACTTTCCTTAACATCACTTCCCTGTAAGCTGTCAAAAAATGCTGCCGACGGAGCCAGTTCCTCAGCTATGGTTACAGCTTGTCCCTGTGTCTCAATCTCTTTATTATTACCTGCCTGACTGAATATCATACTAATAAAAAAGGCAAGAATCAATACGATTAAGATGCTGAACAGGGAATACATATAATTAAAGCCTGATTTCTTATCAAAGAGCAGATTATTAACAGCAAAGGAAATCGTAATATTCGTAGATAAAATAATGATAGCTGCATAAATCACAGTTGACTTTTGTCTTAATGCACCGGACAGCATACTCATTAAGACACCCATAATCAGTACTTGAATTACCTGTTCCGGACTCTTAATTAGTGTGATTCCCATGATAAAGGATAGATTAAAATGCAGCAGCAGACCAAGCTTTTGATCAATCAGCATGGAAACCAGCAGGCCTCCAAGCATCCAAAAACTGAAAACCCCGGCATTGGGCACAAAAAGAAGCAGACAGATAGAGCTGAGATAGCTTAAGGTGATGATTGTCTTTGCCAGCTTCTTATCCAGAATATCGTCTGCATTTTCTCTTATATAAAAGGAAACCGCTCCTGTTAATAACAAGGTAATAATACCAATCTTCACCATGCTGATGCCGGGCGTTTTATAGATTACATCAGGTAAAATCGCGGTAAGCATGGCTAAGAACGGTAATATCGTAATCATAACGGGAGTTGAATTATTTCTTTCTGCTTTGACAGCAGTTTCTTTGCTGCTTTTTGAAATATCCTTCTCTGAATTGTCATCCTTTATTTTCATTATGGTTTCCCCTGATCTTCGCAGATTTATAGTTTAAATTTCTATCCCATCTACGTTTACCCTGTTCCGATTTGCTTTCAATCCTTAATAATTTCTCTTCGTAAGCATCATAAGCTTTAACGATACGCTGAACAAGAGGATGTCTGACAACGTCCTGGCTTGTCAGATAGGAAAAGCCGATATCATCAATCTTACCGAGTACTTTCAGTGCCACATCAAGGCCGGATTTCGAACCGACAGGTAAATCCTTCTGAGTTAAATCACCGGTGATAACAACCTTGGAACCAAAACCAATTCTGGTTAAGAACATCTTCATCTGTGCCGGAGTAGTATTCTGAGCCTCGTCCAATATGATAAAAGCATTCTCCAAGGTTCTTCCTCTCATATATGCAAGAGGTGCAACCTCAATCAGCCCCTTCTCCGAATTCTTAAGATATGCTTCCGGCCCCATAATCTGATGCAGGGCATCATATAGAGGTCTTAAGTAGGGATCAACCTTACTCTGAAGATCTCCGGGCAAAAAGCCAAGCTTCTCTCCAGCTTCGATTGCAGGTCGGGTTAAAATAATTTTGCTTACTTCATCATTTTTAAATGCAGTAATTCCCATAGCCATCGCCAGATAGGTTTTACCTGTTCCTGCCGGGCCGACTCCGAACACGATCATTTTCTTGCGGATCAGATCAACATAGGTTTTCTGTCCGAGGGTTTTTGGCTTAATCGGTTTGCCACTGATGGTATGGCAAATCAGGTCTTTGTCAATCTCGACAATTTCCCGTTCCTTATCCTCATAGCAGAGTGAAATTGCATAGTTCACATTCTGCTCCGTAATCTCGTTGCCCCTTTTAGAAAGCTCTAAAAGCTGCATGAATACGCTCTTTGCCTTTGTTACATTCTCTGTCGCACCTACAACCTTAATTTCACCGTTTCTTGCAATAATTGTTACATTAAATGCTCTCTCTATAATCTTCGCATACGCGTCAAATCCACCAAATACATTCTTCTCATGCTCTGTAGGTATGTCAATGATTGTCTCCACTATGCTCATCTGTCTGAGGGATCCTCCATTCGTCTTCTAATATTGTTTGATACTCCCAAGCCGGTTCTTCAACAAGAATTCTGCCCTTCGCAATACAATAATTATTCTCTACCGTTATTTTAACATTATTTTCGTTAATTATAACCCCATTTTCCTTTAATCGGTTAAAATACCGATTTAACCTGGCTTGTGCAATGGAAATCGCTTCTTCCTGCGAATATGTTCTGCTTTCTTCTATGTATTCCCTGGTCAGGATTGAACCATACCGCATTGGCAGATAAAAACTATTCGTAACATGGAGCGTATTTTCGTTTACAATTATATCATATATATTATAGGAATTTCTAGGATTATATAAAAATAATTTTTTCCCGAGAAAGCTGACATAATAGCCTTTTTTCTCTTTTCCCGTAAAAACCCGTTCCGTATAATTCATACTGAATGTTTCATTATAATCATAATAACTCTTGCAGATAATATCAGCGTCCGCTACCACCGGCTGCAGTCTTAAGATCTCGTCGAAGTCTCCCTTGATGGTAAGGATACCGGATACCAGGATGTCTCCTTTCTTAACAACATCACCGACTTTGACCTGCGGTGTTCCTGCCCGAGTTATAATTTCTTTAATAATCCCATTCTTTGTAGCGACAATATGGCTTGGCTCAATTGCCTCCTGAGCCGGTGCCGGCATGTTTGTTTCCGTTATTTTAATAATTAATCTGTTACCTTTGACCTCAGCAGATACCCAGCCGATATCATTATACGCTAACCGGATCGTTTCTTCAATTTCCTGGCAATTTACATCTTTCTTACGGATACCGGTATAAACATGATTTTCTTTTAAGAACTTAAGCATTGCTTCCGGTGTATATTTTGAACCGCCAAGAATACTGATATCCCAGATGAATAGAGACATGATATAGACTAATATCACACATATAATAATTCCTGCAAAGAAGCCTTTTCTCTTGCGATAACGGTGCATGAGAAAAGGAAAGCCTATTTTTTGCTTAATTCTGGGTACAATACCTGTCTTTTTTGCAATAGGCTTCAGGCTTTTGAATTTTCTAGCCATGATGTGGAACTGATAACCGTCATCAATCCTTTTAAGGTCCCAGATAAATATTTTCTTATTACAGCATAAATTAATAAACCGCTCCGGTGCAGGACCGCTTATCTTTACTAATAGAAAGCCTCGGAACCAGTTAATCAGTTTTACCAGCATGAAAATACCTCCCGGTTATGAATATATAAAAAGTCATTGATAATAAATTGCCTCGATATATCCGGTGATTCGCATTTCATCCTCAGTAAAGTATAAAATGTTTAAATGTTTTCCCTCGATACAGATACGACATATTTTGGTTTGAACTTTTAACACGTTACCGTTAAATTCAATAATTCCCTTGTAATTTTCCAGGCATAGCTCATTTCTGCCTGTGGCAGTGATAATCGGAGCTCCGGCCAGAACGTCGGCCGGCAGGTGCAGACGGTTTGAGAGCTCTTCCAGATAGGATTGTTTTTGATAGGGGTTTTCTTTTTTCTTCTTATCCAGACCGCGGTATAATGTATTTTTGGATTCTTTTTTGAATTTGTTATGGGATGATTTCAGATGATCCTTCATGACAGTCCCCCTAAATCCTTGGCAGATACTGTTAATAATATATGATTTTATATGAATTTGTAGAATGGATAGAAAGGATAATTTCAATTCTCCGCACTTGAAAACAGAATCAAAAAAACTTCCAATATATACTATTGGAAGTCTCTTTACTAATTAATATTTACGTTTTCTAGCCGCTTCAGACTTCTTCTTACGTCTTACGCTTGGCTTCTCATAATGCTCCCTCTTACGGATCTCCTGTTGGATACCAGCTTTCGCGCAGTTTCTTTTGAATCTGCGGAGAGCACTATCTAATGTTTCATTATCTTTTACGATAACATTTGACATAGTCTCACACCTAACCTCCCTCCAGTTGTGTATTGTGCGTATACAACTGTTTGGGTATTTTTTGAATAGCACTAAAATGATTATAGCATATTTTTCAATTTCGTCAACCTATTTTTCAGTAAAAGAAAAACTCTCTGTCATAATTTTAATCAAGCCCTGTGAGTGTAAAACAACTTACAAAACATTCCTGGCAGTATTTTTATAAGATAAACTGCTGATGTATCTTTTCATCTACTACTTTTCGCTTTCCCATGGTCTGCTCAAATAACTGATCAAAGACTGCCGGAAGGCCTTCCTTCATTACGATGACTCCTTCTTCTGTAATTCCGCCTTTTGTTGCAACCCTGTTTACCACATCGGTGAAATTCATGCAATTTTCCAGCATCAGCTTTGCTGTACCATATACGGTCTGACTAACTAAGCCAACCATTTCCTCCTTGGTCATTGAATCCGAATATCGTAATCCGGCTTCAACAAATTCCTGAAGAAGTGCCGCATAAAAGCCAGGTCCGCTGCTCGTAAACTGAGAAGCTAATCCAAAATCCTCCTCATTGATATGGCAGAGTTTTGTAAAGCTCTCAAGCATATTTTCTACAATCTGGGCTTCTATCTGACTCAGATGACTGTTATGGCAGATCAGGGTTATACCTTCACCAATTTCAGAAATAACTGTCGGCAATATCTTTGTAATTTTGCAGGATACCACTCTTTCCATATCCTCCAGCATGACTGCACTAGTAATGGAAATGATATGCTTTTCCGAAGTAATTACAGGTTTTATCTCAGTCAAAACCCGATAATAATCAGCAGGTTTTACACATAAAAATATGTATTTAGAGTGCTCTGCTACCTCCGATGCTTCCTCAGCCAGGTTAATCTCCGGCCAGTCATCCTTGATCTCAGATAATTTATTCTTATCCTTACGTGTTATAAAGATCTGGTGCTGATTGATTTTTCCGCTGCGAATCAACCCCTTTACCAGCATACTGCCCATACTTCCGTAACCGATGAAACCTATATGATCCATGAAAGTGACCCCTTTCTTGAGATATGATATTTCCCTTGCCTAATTATCATTCTTATCTTCATATTCCTTTTGTGGTTTCTCATTATATTATGACCATTAACATTATATGATTAATGGATTAGAAAAATAATTCAAAAACCCTCATTCCTGCTTATATCCCGTACGATGTTTTGTCGACCGATTTGCATGAATGAGGGTTCTATCCTTATATCATTATTTACTATATCTTATTTTATCTGTGCGCCAAGTACATCCTTCGCCTTTTCGACAACAGCGTCGATACCAGCTGCGTTCTTACCGCCTGCCTGAGCCATATTCGGTCTTCCGCCGCCGCCACCGCCAACCAGTGCGGCAAGCTCTTTGATCAAATTACCCGCATGGGCGCCCTGCTTCATAGCACCATCCGTTGCCATTGCTAGAAGGTTTACCTTATCTGGTGCTGTTGCGGAGGCTAAGATGATAACACCTTCGCCAAGCTTATCCTTTAACTGGTCACCAAGATTACGAAGCTCGTTCATATCAACATCCTGTAATTTAACCGCCAATAATTTAACTCCCTTAACATCAACTACCTTGTTCATAACATCACCAAGGGAATTGTTAGCTAATTTGCTCTTCAGCTTCTCATTCTCGGATTTCACCGTCTTTAATTCCTCAAGTAAGCTTTCAAGCTTTGCGGTTAACTGAGCCGGCTCTGTCTTTGCTGCTTTGGCTGCAGAGTTCAGCTCCTTCTCGAGTTCTTTATAATATGCGAAAACACCGTTACCGGTTAAAGCTTCAATTCTTCTTACTCCGGCTGCGATTCCTGTTTCGGATAAAATCTTAAATACAGATATTACTCCGGTATTGCTTACATGAGTACCGCCGCAAAGCTCCTTGCTGTAATCTCCCATAGTAACTACGCGAACATCGTTGGCATATTTCTCGCCGAATAACGCCATAGCGCCTTCTTTTTTCGCTTCTTCTATATTCATAACCTTGGTTACAACAGACAGATTATTCGCAATCTGCTCGTTAACCATAGCTTCAACCTTGCTGAGCTCTTCTGCTGTTAACGCAGAGAAATGAGTAAAGTCAAAACGCAAACGGTCTTCATTAACCATGGAGCCAGCCTGTTCTACATGAGTACCAAGAACAGTTCTCAGAGCCTTCTGTAACAGATGGGTTGCACTGTGGTTCTTAGCGGTTGATGCTCTCTGCACGGTATTAACCTTAAGCTCAACTGTTTCATGCAGCTTTAAGATACCCTTTGTTACTGTTCCGACATGACCAATCTTACCACCCTGAAGCTTTATGGTATCCTCAACCTCAAACTCAGCATCCTTTGTAGAAATAATACCGCTATCCGCTGCCTGACCACCGCTGGTTGCATAGAAAGGAGTCTCTTTTACAATAATGGTACCCTTCTGACCTGCTACAAGCTCATCAGTGATATCAGTTTCTGTTGTTAATACGGTAATTTCAGAGCTGTAAGTAAGGTTCTCATATCCAACAAATACGGAGGTAATACCAGCATCGATCTGCTGATATACGGTTTCTTCCGCACCCATATAATTGGTGGTGCCTCTTGCGCTTCTGGCGGTTATTCTCTGAACCTCCATCGCTGCCCTAAAACCCTTCTCATCTACTTCAAAGCCTTTTTCTTCAAGGATTTCCTTGGTTAAATCAATCGGAAATCCATAGGTATCATACAGCTTGAATACGTCATCACCTGCAAGAACCTTGGAATTCTTCTTCTCTAATTCCTTCTCCATATCAGCAAGGATGTTTAAGCCCTGGTCAATGGTCTTATTAAATTTATCTTCTTCAATTGTAAGAAGTTTAATGATATATTCCTTCTTCTCTTCCAGTTCCGGATAGCCATCTTTATGTCCGTTGATTACGACCTTTGCCAGCTCTCCCATAAAGTTTCCTTCGATGCCGAGAAGTCTTCCATGGCGTGCTGCACCACGTAATAAACGGCGGAATACATAACCTCTTCCTTCATTGGAAGGTATAACACCATCGGATGCCATAAAGGTGGTGGAACGGATATGATCCGTAATCTTACGGATGGAAACATCCTTCTTAGCATCTACCTGATACTGTGTATGAGCAAGCTCACATACCTTATCACGGATTGCTTTCATGGTATCAACGTCAAAAATGGAGCTTACATCCTGAACAACAGCTGCAAGTCTCTCCAGACCCATACCGGTATCAATATTCTTATTCTCAAGCTCTACATAATTGCCATTACCATCGCCGTTGAACTGGGTAAATACGTTATTCCAAACCTCGATGAAACGGTCACATTCACAGCCTACCGTACAGTAAGGGCTGCCGCAGCCGTATTTTTCACCGCGGTCATAATAAATCTCGGAACAGGGACCACAGGGACCTGCACCATGCTCCCAGAAGTTGTCCTTCTTGCCGAAACGGAAAATACGCTCCGGAGCTATACCAATTTCTTTATTCCAGATCTCAAAAGCTTCGTCATCCTTCTCATATACGGAAGGGTAAAGACGATTCTCTTCCAAACCTACTACCTTCGTTAAGAATTCCCAGGACCAGGCAATTGCTTCATGCTTAAAATAATCACCGAAGGAGAAGTTACCTAACATTTCAAAGAAGGTACCATGTCTTGCTGTCTTACCAACGTTCTCTATATCTCCGGTACGAATACACTTCTGACAGGTAGCCACACGTTTTCTTGGAGGGATCTCCTGCCCGGTGAAATAAGGCTTTAAGGGAGCCATACCGGAATTGATCAGCAATAAGCTGTTATCATTATGGGGTATCAGCGGAAAGCTGTTTAATACCAGATGCCCCTTACTTTCAAAAAAGTCCAGGAACATTTTTCTAAGTTCATTTACACCATATACATGCACGTTAATTTGCCTCCTATATTAATTATCCTATAGGCATTTGTGAAATGCCTTCAACCCATTGATTTTACTGGGTTTTTGTTACTCGTTTTATATAAATTTTTCTCCGGTAGTAGTATAATAGTAAGTGTCAATCAAACCAAATAATACCACGCGGAGGAAAATTTATGTC
>DATMUM010000163.1:0-21592 GCA_035564175.1 Mobilitalea sp. | reverse complement strand
AAAGTCAACTGGCATTTTACAAATAATCAGGCTCGTGAAAAGTTAATTTCGTTATATCCTAAAACCATCTCCACTAACTCCTAAAGCGGAGTTAGTGAGAAGTATAATATTATTCTAAATATCAATGATACAGTACACTAGGTTGCAAAAGGAATATATTAATTTAGTTGATGAGCTTCAAGACTTAAAAATTAGGGATTATTCAAATAAAACGAATAGTCCAATTTAAGTTACTGTTAAAAAGATAATTTCTAATTGATTTATGGTCTCCATTTTGTCTACATTAAGTAGTATGGGCTACTATGTTTATGTATTTAAGTGTTACACATCGGATAACGTGGAATCGAAACGTCATTCCGAAAACCACGGAAGAACGTCACTAAATAAAGACATTTCGCCGGTGGGCTCATGCTTTTTCTTGTATTCTTCCCTTCTTATGGTTCATACAGTTACATAGAAAAAGACCTGTAACACATCAAAACGTGTGTCGCAGACCTTTTTTCATATAAGTGGATAACGGGAATAAAGTGATTCCGAAAATCGTAGAATTACGTAGGAAGAATAAAAGCACTTGACAGAGGTCTCGTGTTTTATTCTTCCTACTCACTTATATAAATCAAATAATAAGAAAAGACATACAATACCTGAAAATAGGTATTGTATGTCTTTTCTTATTAAGCGGATAACGGGAATCGAACCCGCACATCAGGCTTGGGAAGCTCGTATTCTGCCATTAAATTATATCCGCATACCTCTATTTTAATCCCATCCAAAAAAAAGTCAATAAGAAGTACACAAAAACACGACTAAAAACTTATAAGATGGAAATAATAAGGATGTAAAAAAGCCACACACTTTCCTAAGGCTTGTAAATTAGGAAAAGTGGCACAAAATACGTACGCATTTCCCGGGATTGAAAATTATTCAAGAAGGCAGATGTAAGAGGTATAAATAAAAAATTATCTGAGAAGAATATTATCGAGGTGATAACAGTGAACAAGAACAGATTTACTGAGTTTTTCAAAGGAAAAGGTTATTACGTGTTATTGTTTGTTGGTGTGTTAGCAATCGCTGCAGTTGCTATTGTAGGATCTCAATTATCCTCAAATAGTAAGGATAAGGATCAGAATTATGTGAACCTGAATGACACCCAGAACAATGATCTGGCAGCCACTGATGGGGATACCCAGCTGGCTGAGAATAACCCGGTAACTGAATCGGGAGTTGCAAATAATGAAGGCAATTCAACTGACAGTGCCGTTACAAATGAAGATGCAAATGCGGCGGTAGAAAGTAATAGTGACCAGGTCGAGTATGAAGATTATACAGACGGTACGACAACGAGTACGGATCAGGCACAGGCTACCGATCAAAGCGGAACAACTACAGCTTCTCAGGATACAGGGGAAGCAGCTGTTGAGACTACAGGTAATGTAGTTGAGACAGATACGAACTCTATAGCAGACAACCTCTCCTTTAAAGCAGATGATGGTTTGCTCTGGCCGGTAGAAGGCAATGTAATCATGAATTACAGCATGGATCATACAATTTATTTTGCAACCTTAATGCAGTATAAATGTAATCCGGCAATCATTTTCGGTGCAGAGGTTGGAACCGAGGTTAAAGCAGCAGCCAAGGGCGTAGTAACCAAAATCGAAGAAAATAATGCAGAAACAGGTTTTACAATCACCATGAATATTGGTAACGGCTATAGTTTAGTATATGGCCAGCTGGATAAGGAAAGTGTAACCTTAGAAGTTGGTGACACCGTTGACGAAGGAGATGTAATCGGAACCGTTGGCGAGCCTACGAAATATTACAGTGTAGAAGGCAGCAACCTGTATTTCCAGGTATTAGAGGACGATCAGACAGTTAATCCCATGTTATTACTTCGTTAAAGGAAGCGGGTTAATGAATAAAAACAACGAGTGAGGGTGACCAGGCAGAATGCCTTAAGTCAGCCTCACTCGATTTTTAATAAGTAACCTTTTTCTTCAAGCGCACGTTCAATCCGGTCCAGAGTGGCTTCTGAATCAGCCTCTATCGTATGCTGATGTAAGCCATCGGTCAGTTCCTTTAACGGAACGATTTTTCTCTCGTTTACCTTCTTCACAAAGTCATAGACATCTTGGCGGTTGCGGATGATTAATGCAGTACCGATTTCTCCGTAGATTTCATGCTTTACCTGAACATCCAGTATCTTTCCGCCTTTGTCCACGATGGTACATAACTCATCTTCAATCTGCTCAGTGGAATGCTTTACTTTGAATATCCGTTTGACTATCGGGCGTTCCGAATGATAGATCAGATACCCTCTTGTCGTTGAAAATATATTAATATCGGAGGCACGTATGAGTGCAATGTCCTGAACAATCACCTGGCGGCTCACTCCGAGAAGGCGGGACAGTTCCCCTCCGGATACAGGCTCTGTCGCTTCCCTCAGTATTTTTACGAGTTGTTCTCTGCGTTTGCTACCTTCCACAATGGCCTCCTTCCGAAACAAGATGAATTGGCAAGTCAATTCACTCGCCATGAATAATAAATGCCTTTGCTTTTCTTTCATCTTCATATATAATAATGTTGATTATTAATAGATATTATATACAATGAGATACAAATTGGCAACGGTTTTCGGATCCGTACAGGATAAATATAGAAAGAGGATATGTAATGTTTCGTTTATGGGCAAAAGTATTTAAGGATAACAGAATGATTAAGGATATGGTGGTTTGCAACGACTCGAAGGACTTACGCCGAACTCAGAAAATCTTTGAGGCAGTGGATGAGATCTGCTATACCTATGACTTATCTAAGCCAATTTGGCTCAATACTACGGTAAATGATTTTAAGAGGCATGACAAAGCCAGATTTGCAAAGGATAATTTTATAGAACCAATTGAATTTGACTACCTGGAAATCCATGTAATAGAAGAGGATTAAATTAAAGGTCCGGTGCATATATGAATAGGAAAAGGATGTTGATTGCAGGTTTACTGTTGGCAGGAGGCTGCTTCATATTTTATAAGGCCGCTGAAGATATCGGCATTATTTCGCAGAATGCCGGAAAGCGATATGAAAATGTTAAAATCACACCTGCCGTGGAACCGAAGGAAACCGGGAATGTAGATAATACACCGGTAACAGACGAGAAACAGACAGACAAGAAGTCAATAGATGAGAAGCCGACCGATGAGAAGCCAACAGATGCGAGGCCAACAGACGGGAAGCTGGCAGACAATACAGCCAATAGTTTAACAGGGGCTTTTGATCATCCTACTGTGGAACCGGCAATTACTGATGCTACAATAACTGAGAATTCAACACAGAATATAATTGATGAAACACCGGATGACTCAGCCGCATATAATACAACGACAGATTCCGTAGTAGTTAACAAGGATACGGAGCAGGACGGCGCAGTCACAGCCACCGGGCAGGAGGTATCACAGATGTTTTACTACGAAGAGATTAATCAGGAAATAAAAGATAGAATTACGGGGAAATCCTATGGAGAAAACTGTGATGTTTCCTACGGCGATTTACGATACGTGAAGGTTCTTTACCTGGGCTTTGATGGTGAGACCCACGACGGCGAGCTGATTGTAAATAAAGCGATTGCGAAGGATATTATCGATATTTTTGAGGAATTATATGAGCAGAAATATCCGATTGAGCGGATGGTTCTGGTGGATGAATATGATGCGGACGACAACGTGTCCATGGCTGCCGATAATACCTCCGCCTTTAATTACCGTGTTGTTGACGGTACAAACCGATTGTCCGTACATAGCTATGGACTTGCGATTGATATTAATCCTTTCTATAACCCGTATGTCAGGGAAATGGATGGGAAGACGGTAGTGACTCCCGTGAACGGAGCTAAATATGCGGACCGTTCTCTGGATTGTAAGTATTATATCAAAAAGGATGATATCTGTTATAAAGCCTTTATCAGCAGGGGCTTTACCTGGGGCGGGGAATGGAAGACCCAGAAGGATTATCAGCATTTCCAGAAGAAGCTGGATTGACCACAGCCTACAAGGCATTGATTTTAAAAATCCATAATGTTATAATGAATGACGCCAGACATGGGGTTTATTATATTTTAGAGGAGTTGCGATATGAAACATATCATGATAACCAATCATGATGCACAGATGTTCAGAGCGGCGGAGCATGCATTACAGGAATACTACAGTATATCGCCCCTTCCAAAGGATATTGATCTGCAGGACTATCTGAGGCATAATCCGGTAGATTTGTTTCTTCTGACAGTAACTGCTGCGCATACCGACAGCTTCCACATGTATGATAATATTATGAGAATTCCGGAAATGATAGGGAAGCCAGTTATTTTTTTTGCAGAACAGGTAAGTCCGGAGCTGGAGCAGCAGGCACTTTCCATTGGAGCTCATGATTTTATCTCGATGTCGGTATCACCGGAGCTTCTGCTCCATCGGATATGCACCTGCCTGGAACTGATGGAACTGCGTAAGCAGAAGCCATATGTTGAGAAATATCAGGATGCCATTTCTTTTAGCTTTGCTGAACTCGTAGAATTCCGTGATGTAACAACCGGCGGACATCTTAAGAATACCCAGCGGTATTTTGAAATCCTGTTGAAGCAGGCAATGGCCAGTGATCTGTATAAGGATATCATTCCTTTAGAGGATACCAGGGACCTGCTGCGTTCTGTGACACTCCATGATATCGGTAAAATCGGTATTAATGACGAAGTACTGCGTAAATCCTCTGCCCTGGATTTTAAGGAATTTGAATATATGAAGACACATACGATTCTTGGCAAACAGGCTTTTGATAAGATTATCAAGGAGACAGGCGGTAATCGATGGCTGTATCTTGCAAGGGATATGGCTTACAGCCACCACGAACGATGGGATGGAACCGGATATCCCGATGGTTTAAGCGGACAGGACATACCCTTGTTTGCCAGGATGCTTACCATTGCTGATGTCTACGATGCACTTACCTCTGCCAGAACCTATAAGGAAGCATATTCCCATCAGAAGGCCATGGAGATTATTTTAGAAGGAAAGGGAAGCTTTTTTGATCCCGATCTGGTTGATTTATTTATAAATGCGAACGAACAGTTTGAAGAAGCACTCAACAAGAAACAAGAAAGGGAGTAGCCTATGTCATACACGGCGCTTTACAGAAAGTTCCGCCCGGACAATTTCTTTGATGTAAAAGGGCAGGAGCATATTGTAACGACATTGAAAAATCAGATCAAGGCCGGGCGAATCGGACATGCCTATCTATTTACCGGCACGAGAGGCACCGGTAAAACAACGGTGGCAAAGCTTCTCGCTAAGGTGGTAAATTGCGAGCATCCGGTAGACGGCAATCCCTGTAATGAATGCAGGATGTGCAAGGGAATTGCAGCAGGAACGTCTATGAATGTGATTGAGATAGACGCCGCTTCCAATAACGGTGTGGACAATGTCCGTGAAATTGTGGAAGAAGTAAGGTATTCACCGACGGAAGGCAGATATAAGGTTTATATCATCGATGAGGTGCATATGCTTTCAGCAGGTGCCTTCAATGCTTTGTTAAAGACCATTGAAGAGCCGCCGTCCTATGTCATTTTTATTCTGGCAACGACTGAAGTCCACAAGATTCCGGTGACTATTCTGTCCAGATGCCAGAGATATGATTTTAAGAGAATTACAATTGATATTATAGCAGATCGACTTGCAGAGCTGATGAGAACGGAGAATATCGAAGCGGAGGAGAAAGCCCTTCGTTACGTGGCAAGGGTAGCTGATGGTTCCATGCGAGATGCCTTAAGCTTACTTGACCAGTGTATCTCCTTTTACCTTGGCAAGAAATTAACCTATGACAATGTTCTTGATGTCCTGGGAGCTGTGGATACCCAGGTATTTGCAAGATTATTAGGACATATCCGTGAACGGGATGTTGCCTCCTGCATCAGACTTCTGGAGGAAATTGAAAGCTCCGGGCGTGAGCTGGGTCAGTTCACCATTGATTTTATCTGGTATCTTCGTAATTTGTTATTGATAAAAACCTCAGACGATATTTCCGATATTATTTTCGAAATATCAACGGAAAATCTGGCAATCCTACAAAAGGAAGCAGCGACAGTGGAGGAACTGTCCTTAATGAGATACATCAGGGTGTTCTCAGAGCTGTCCAACCAGATCCGATATGCTGCGAGAAAGAGGGTATTGATTGAAATAGCCTTGATCAAGCTTTGCAAGCCCGAAATGGAACAGAATATGGAGTCCGTCATCGAGCGTATCAAGCTGCTGGAAGAGAAGCTGGAGCATGGTGTAGTGGTAAATTCCAATCCTCCTACTATTTCTGGAGACGGCAAGCAGGGGCAGGCGCAGCAGGAGAAGAAACCGGTGATACTCCCGGAAGCCTTACCGGAAGACCTGAAGGAAGCAGCTAAGAACTGGAAGAGTATAATATCACAAATTGTAAGAAAAGCACCTTCCCTGCAGGCGGTACTGAATAATGCAACCCTTAGTATTGATGGTAATCAGGGACTTCAAATCGTAGTAACGAATTCCATCGATAAGGATTTTATTGACCGGGAAAGCCATATGCAGGTAATCAAGGATACATTAGCACAGTTGCTTCATAAGCAGATCCAGGTAAGCACCAGATATCTGGACAGGACAAAGGAGCGCCTCGAAGAGGTACCTGATTTGTCAAAGCTGATTAATGTACCGATTGAGTATGAATAAAGTTAAGAATATCACACGAAATATAGGATGAATCAAAAATCCTAAGATTTATATTACAAACTCTTACTGCCTTAAAATATTTAATGATTATTAGATCATAGAAATATATAATATAAGGAAACAAGGAAACAAGGAAACGATCTTGAAAGGAGATTAATAGAATGGCAAAAAAAGGTGGATTTCCGGGCGGAGGTATTCCGGGAAATATGGGTAATCTGATGAAACAGGCTCAGAGAATGCAAAAGCAGATGGAGGATAGGACCAAGGAGCTGGAAGAGAAGGAATGGGAAGCAAGTGCCGGAGGCGGTGCAGTAACTGTCAAAGTATCCGGTAAGAAAGAGATTTCTTCCATTAAGCTTTCCAAGGAAGTGGTTGATCCTGATGATATAGAGATGCTGGAGGATCTGATCGTGGCAGCTGCTAATGAAGCTCTGCGTAAGATGGAGGAGGAATCTTCCGCAATGATGAACCAGATAACTGGTGGCCTTGGCAATATGGGACTTGGCGGGTTTCCGTTCTAAGCAATATCAGGCTGAAAATGCTTTGTGAAATTATTCAACCCGGCTATTTATCATAATATATTGACTTCATTTTGAGTAGGTAACCAGTCTTGGTGTAAGCAGGCTTTACCTAAGCTCGCAATTTAGTTCATAAACACGCAATTCATAAACACTCAATTCATAAATACGCAATTCATAAACATGCTTAGATGAATACCTAAAGTTTGTACATACAAACCTTAGGCAGCAGTTTAAGCGTGTTTCTTTTTTTAAGCATGTATTTATGATAAAAGAAGACCTGAACCGGATGGATTGCAGTTGCAGTGCTATGGCATTTTTATATTGCAAAAAGCAGCAAAAAAGTAGTAGAATGATTTATAAGTTTGTATGTGGAGGCTGCGGAAAACATAACAGCGGCATACATAAATCATGGGAATAAGAGGTTATCAGAATGGATTATTACAGCCGACAGATAAGCAAGCTGATCGAGGAATTGTCGAGACTTCCCGGTATAGGAACCAAGACAGCCCAAAGACTGGCTTTTCATATCATTAATATGCCTGAGGAACAGGTGAATGGACTTGCGGATTCCATCACGGAAGCAAAGAAAAATATTCGTTACTGTAAGGATTGTCTGACGCTTACGGATAAAGAATTATGCCCTATCTGCTCCTCTCCGGGAAGAAATAAGCGCCAGATTATGGTCGTGGAAAACCCGAGAGATCTGGCTGCTTACGAAAAGACGGGCAGATATGAAGGTGTTTATCATGTTCTTCACGGTGCAATCTCACCAATGCTTGGTATCGGTCCCGCCGACATTAAGCTGAAGGAGCTTATGCTGCGTCTTCAGGGAGATGTGGATGAGGTAATCATCGCAACGAATTCCAGCTTGGAAGGCGAAGCAACTGCCATGTATCTCAGTAAATTGATTAAGCCGGCAGGGATTAAGGTCAGTCGAATTGCAAGCGGTATACCGGTTGGCGGAGATCTGGAATATATTGATGAGGTAACTTTGTTAAGAGCATTTGAAGGAAGAATTGAGCTATAAGCCAAACAGAGATATAACGCATGATATAAATAATACTTTTAGATAATTTAGCGAATCCATGTTAATATATTATATAAAAGTCCGAAAATGTTTTCGCTCTTTAATTAAATTTTAATAATAAACTATTATGCCCTATTTTCATGGGCTTTGATAATACGAAAGTATTTCCTGCTGCGTTGTTACCTAAGTCGGTATAGACAAAAATTATGAAAAGAGTTATTATTTTCTTGGGAAATAACTGACAATTACCCCCCCTTCCAAATTTCTTAAACCTATTCCATCGGGGTAGGTTGCTATTACTAGTTAATGGGTAATGGTATTAAGGAGTCTGGATGAAATATTATCTTCTATAAGATATTACTATAGTCGGAAAGGAATACATCATCCTTTCCGATTTTTTTGTTGTAGAATAAAGTTATATCAGTTGTCAGCGGAGGCTCGTAACGATATAATAGAGAAGCAGCGTGAAATAAAGGGATTTCGGCTGGAAGCAAATATATTATGAAAAGATAGAAAAGATAGAAAAGATTAAAATCCTTTATTAATACTTGAGGAGGAATATATGAATTCCAATATAAATTGTGAAAGCTGCCTGAATTATGCTTATGACGATGAGTATGACTGTTATGTATGTCTGATCAATCTGGATGAAGATGACTTGGTAAGGTTTATCAACAATAAGGTGATGAATTGTCCGCATTTTCAATTTAATGATGAATATAAGATCGTAAGAAAGCAGAATTAATACTTGACCTTCCAGTTGCTGTAAGGCTTATCTTATCCTTGGTAATGCTAAAGCATTTACAGGAATTAACCAGTCAGATTCATGCCTTGAATACTCAAGAGGCATTGTTGAGATCTATTTAAGCAACAATGAATCTCGCCATGATGGTATAGATCTTTTGCATGATGTGGAAGATATTATCTACTGTAATCCAATTAAGGTTAAAGATAAATTGGCATCATTTAATTTTCATGATATCATACTGGCATTAATGAGTGCATCTCCAAAGGTGAATGCATATTTGCAATCAATTCGGCTAGACATAGATATGAAGGAAGAACAGAAGAAGCTTGGCAGGGTTAAAATAGAAGACCTTGAGGAGGCGCAGATAAAGCTTATCTTACATATTAATCAATACTCAGGAGGTTCCGATGTTACAGAGTATCGAAATCATGAAGACACACATCCTTGAAATAATATTGGAGAACGATCCTTCCATCTACCTGTTCGGTTCCGTGGTCCTTGACGATTTTAAATTAGGCTGGAGTGACATCGATATTCTCTGCCTGACGAAGACTCCGTTATCGGAAAACCAGACAGAAAGATTAGTTTATCTAAGGCAGGAGCTTTTAGAAAAATATCCGGCAAATCCATACTTCAGGTCCTTTGAAGGAGGCTTCCTTACACTTTCTGACTTCCTGAACAAAACTCCCAGCCGTGTGGTGTACTGGGGGACCAGCGGACAGAGGATAACAGACCAATATTATTTTGACGTATTCTCTACCATGGAGCTGATGGATTCCGGTAGGTTAATCTATGGTGAGAACATACTGGAACAGCTGACCTACCCTTCCCAAGAAGAAGTGCAGGCTGCTGTCTTGCAGCATTATCATACGATACGTCGCTATGCCCTCATAACCGGCAGGAGTCTGTATTCTGCAGGGTGGCTTCTCGATATAGCAAGATGCCTTTATACCTTACAGACAGGGAAGATAATTGCAAAAACCGTGGCTGGTGAATGGGCACTGGAGCAATCCTATATCCCTGATAAGCAAATCCTTAAGAAAGCAGTTGAAATAAGAAAGAATCCAATCCAGTATAAAAATGATGAATCAATCCAAGAATGGCTGGAAAGGCTTGGCCCATACATTCAGCAATATGCTGATGTTTTGGAAGAACAGCTTAATCATTATCATATTTTACAGCCACAGGAGGAAAGGAGATTATAATGATAGATGAAGCAATATTTGAAGCCCTGGAAGAAAAAGCAGAAGCCTTCCAATATACATCCATGAGATATACCGATTTCTCAGAGGTTTCTGACTATGAAATAATATATAATAATGATAAACTTATATTGCTGTACGGTTATCATCCGGGGAAAGAGATGAACGAGTATCATTGGGCAAGCAATTCTTCTGAGGAGCTTCTGAAAGCCATTGACAAGAAGAACCGGGCATACATATCCTTTGTTCCAAGAGAATGGATGGAGGAATTGAAGCAATTCGGATTTGAAGTCTATGCTGTTTTTAACGATTATGTTAACCCTGATATAAGAGAGGTTGAATGCATGGAGGAGCCGGAGCTTCTGACGGAAGATGAATGCGAAGCTGCTTCAGCTGTCACAGTCTCCTGTAAGGATCAAAGCAGAGGCTTTCATGGGGAGACACCGGAGTGGATGCGAAGCTGGATCAGAGGAGAGGAGCCCTCCGCGGTAGATACCGGAACACAGAATTGTGCAGTAATCGTACATAGAGAGAATGACCGGATTGTGGGTGTAGTTTGTACGGCAACCTATGCACACCAAAGTGAGAAGGGCCCGATCACCTGGGTTCGTGAGGTAGCAGTTCAGCCTGATTTTCAGAAAAGAGGCATTGCCAGAAATTTAATCCTTCAGGCCTTATCCTATGGAAAGGCCTATGGGGCTGTAAGAGCATTTTTAATGGCGGATGAATGTAATGAGCATGCAATTCGACTATATGAACGATTGGGTTTTATAGGCAATAAAGCGGAAGCACAGATCGATATGATCCTTGTATAACGAGCAGTTAATCGGATGTTCTTTTCTTGTGCACCTGTGTTTTACAATTATTTTATTTTAAGCATTTGCATCACAGTAGTCTATGAAATAATAAGAAAATTTTATATAATAGGAAATAAGAATTAGCTATGCGCGGTTAATCGCTGCAGAACTATCACGTACTAAGGAGAAAGAACAATGGAAGTAAGGGTATGCAAAAACTGCAGAAGACTATTCAAATATATCTATGGAGCGGAGCTTTGCCAGGATTGTACAATGCTGCTGGCAAAGGATAAGTTTAGCCAGGCGGAGCAGAAGGATGCCATTGATCAAAATAAAACAAGCCTTCAGGCTGAGAGAACCGCACAGGAAAGCTCGAACTCCCAGGCTGCACCAAACAGCAGATCCCTGTCTTCTTCAATCAGACCCTTAGTGAAGGATGAAGAGGCTAAATTTGAACAAATCAGAGATTATATCATGTCTCATCCAAAGGCTACGGTTGCCCAGATATCCGAAGTAAATGATATCCCGCCAACCAAGCTTTTTGAATGGATCAGGAGTGAGCGGTTGGAATTTTCGGAGGACTCAGAGTACGCCTGGTTTCATTGTGAGAAGTGCGGAGCTAAAATCAGAAGCGGAAGGTTATGCAACCGCTGTAAAACGAAGTAAAATAAGGATATGTCCAATTGTTATTCAATTTTAATATGTACAAAAGTCGCAGTATATGGTAATTTAGTATAGTGCGTTATGGATTTTTATCATTTACTTATGAAATATAGATAATAGGAACGGAAGGAGCGGATATATGAACCTGTTAAGAAGATCACGGCGGAATTCTAGGCGTCTGCCTTTATTCATAGCGGTCGTACTATTCTATCTGGCGATAGTTCCTTCCGATAATACGCATACCGATAACTATTCATCCGTTACATATAAAACCAATCCGATAATCAGTACACATATATCGGCTTCTCAGGGAGAAAGAACCCATTTCCTGACAGTATACTCAGGTAATGAGATGCTGAATGATATAGAATCAAATCTTATGATAACCCGTAGCTTCCGTGATTTTAAAAGCATTGTAATTCGGTTTTTTAATATTATACTTCCATTTGTGGATTTAGGAGTATTGGTTTACTGTTTGGGGTATTTTATTAGAAAGAAGAATCAAGATATTTCGGTAATGGCAATATCAATTGGCGGACATGCTCCACCAAGGATATTAAGAATATCTCATGCATTTTAAATTACATGGAAAGGATTGTAAAAATGAAGAAAAAATTTACGTTTTTTATTGTATTGGCAGTTGCAATATTTATGGTATATTTAGCTGCATTTGGTATTAAAACCTCTACGTTTTCTATACTGGGTGCACCTGATATGCGTTTTGGTATTGATATCCGCGGCGGTGTTGATGCAGCATTCCAGCCGGTAGGTTTAGATCGTAAGCCTACGAAGCAGGAGTTGGAGGCTGCACGTGCAATTATTGAAATTCGTCTGGATCAGAAGAACATCATGGACCGCGAGGTTACGGTTGATTCGGATAACGGTTATGTGATTGTACGTTTCCCATGGAAGGCAAATGAGACAAATTTTGATCCTGAAACTGCGATTGCTGAATTGGGTCAGACAGCAAAGCTTACCTTCCAGGATTCTGATGGTAATGTCATGATTGAGGGCTCTCATGTTACGAGTGCGAAGCCTATATTGGACAAAAGCACCAATCAGTATGTTGTATCCCTTGCCTTTGATACAGAGGGTACAAAGCTTTTAAGTACAGCTACGAAAAAATTACTTAATAAGCCTATGATTATTTATATGGACACTAATTTAGTTCAGACTGCTACTGTAAGTGCTCATATCACTACCGGTGAAGCGCAGATTACAGGTATGGCGAACTATGATGAAGCGAAGGCATTAGCAGACAAGATTAATTCCGGTGCTCTTCCCTTCTCTATGGAATCTAAGAACTATTCTACTATAAGCCCTACCTTAGGTAAAGGTGCCCTCAATATCATGCTTGAGGCTGGATTAATAGCTTTCATCTTAATCTGTATATTTTTAATTTCCTATTACCGTTTACCGGGCTTTGTTGCATGTATTGCACTTACCATACAGATAGCGGGACAGGTACTTGCACTTTCCATTCCGCAGATGTCGCTTACCTTAAATGGTATTGCCGGTATCATTCTTTCGATTGGTATGGGTGTTGATACGAATATTATCTCTTCGGAGCGTATTAATGAAGAAATCAAATCCGGCAAGAGCGTTGCTTCGGCACTTGTTTCCGGATTTGCAGAATCGTTTTGGCCTGTATTTGATGGAAATTTCACGACGCTGATTGTGGCCTTCTTATTAATGATTTTTGGCTCGGGTGCACTGTTATCCTTTGCTTATACCTTGTTTACAGGTATCTTATTTAACTTTGTTTCAGGTATTGCAGCTTCTCGACTTATGACATTTTCCTTAAGCTCGTTTAAATTCTTGCAGAAGCCGTTACTATATTCCTGTTGGACTAGGAGGGTGACATTATGAAACCAGGTAAAATAATCGGATTTTACAAAAAACGTTGGATATACTTCTGCATATCCTTGTCTATTATGTTATTTGGTACAATTATGATTTTTGTTAATGGTGTAACACTTGACATTCAATTCAAGGGAGGAGCGATTATTAAATATACCTATTCAGGGGATGTTGATGCTAACATAGCTCAAGATATTGCGACTAAGCAACTGAACAGACCTGTAACGGCCCAGCTCACGAAGGATTTTGCAACTGGTGAACAGAAGCTGGTATTTACTCTGGCTGGTGAATATGGGGTTGCAACAGCTGAACAGACCAAATTTGATGATGCCTTGAAGACTCAGTTCCCAAATGCGGAATTAAAGCTTTCAGAATCACAGATGGTTGAGAAATTCTTCGGTGATAAATTCTTGCACAATGGTATCATGGCACTCCTTCTTGCAGCTGTACTAATCATGGCGTATGTAGCGTTCCGCTTCAGCCGGATGGGGGGACTTTCAGCCGGGGTAACAGCTATTATATCTTTAATTCATGATGTTTTTATAGTATTCTTCACTTTTGTTATCTTTAAATTACCGATTGGGGAATCCTTTGTAGCAGTGTCGATGACTATTATCGGTTATTCTATCAATGATACGATTGTTATCTACGATCGTATCAGAGAGAATGCTAAAAAATATGAAGGTTATCCGGTGGATACAGTCTCAGATTTATCGATTTCTCAATGTATTGTACGTTCCATTAGTACAAACTTTACCTTTTTAATTAGTATAAGTATGGTTTATATTTTGGCATTTGCTCATAACATCCAATCCATTATGACTTTCGCTCTGCCGATGGCGATAGGTACAATCAGTGGATGCTATTCAACTATCTGTATAGCAGGTCCTCTATGGGTAATGTGGAAGAAGAGAAAAGGTGATACTATTCTTTTCAAAGAAAAAGAGCCTGAGAAAGCTAAAGTAAAATCATCGTATAAATATAAGTATTAATAAAAGGCGCTGCAGAATATAAAGCGGTCGCCATGTCAAGGACATTTATAAAAAAGCATTAAATATTTAATCTAGGTCATATATCTTATCCGCAAGGAGGAGATACAACAAAGATGAGCCAACATTGAATCCTATGGATTTGATGTTGGCTCATCTTAATAGCTAATTGTATCTGATATGATTATGGTGAATAAAAGCTTTATAGAAGCTTATAATCTTATCAAACATATTTATTTTAATATTAAGCTTTTAAAATCTTCTTCTGTACCATGATAGACATTCATATCAATATACTTCTCACTACCACTATATCCCAACAGAGTTGCTCTATCCGTATATTGCCAGAATACCCATTTATTGGCCATTCCTATATTAGGTGAGTAATATACATTTCTTATCCAAAGCGGATAATCATAAAATTCATCTTTAATGTACTTATAATACGTTTTGACTGTTGTATATATTATAGGTTTTACACCATAATGTTTTTCCAATATATCAAGTAAATCATGTAACTCTGTTCGGGTACTATTCATATCAGGTGGATTGTTTGCGTAGTTACGGTAAAACTCAAAGTCAATAACTGGTGGTAGTTTACCGCTCAAGGAGCCAACTGTTTTAATGTAATTGTCTGCTTGTGTTTCTGCGCTGCTTTCAAAGCTAAAGAAATGATATGCTCCAAGAATGATTGATGTGTCCGATGCATTATTCCAATTTTGTTTGAAATATTCATCAACAAAGGAACTGCCTTCAGTTGCTTTAATAAATGCAAAATCAACATCTTGGCTTGCTAGAATATTCCAATCTATCTCTCCTTGATAGTGAGATACATCTATCCCTGAAATAGGGTATCTTTCCTTCGGCGGATGATTAATAAATATAATCTTCCTATATATAAAAAGTAACATCAGACATAAAATGATAAATATAAAGATTATTACTTTACTTACATTCTTCATATAAATCTCCCAACTTATTTATTATATAGTATTTACAACTTTTGATGTCCAAATAAGTTTAACATTAAATCGTAATAATGAAAATTATTTTATTGAAGTAAAGTATTAGCAGTGAATATTGTGATTACTCGACTCCATACATCGTTTTACTAGTTAAGATTTCATTCTAGCTCCGAAAAGTCGTGTGGAGAATCTACGAATTTTTGTGCTAAAAAGAACTGCCGCACTAATTTCATAGCGCGGCAGTTCTAATTAAAATCCACCTTAGGTTGATGTTAACATGTAATATAAATAAATTCATTTACTGGAAAATAGCATGAACGATGGTTCCTTCACTACCCAGTGTTACTTCTATAGTACTAGCGGAATACTCAGTGATCTTACCGCTTGCAGTATCGGTCACAACGAATTTTACAAATTTATGACCTTCCAACGGGACAGCGGTCAATGTCTGGGTTGTTCCTGCAAAATAACTGCCGCTCCAGGAGGAGGTATCGGTCACGCCCCTTGTACCGGTATTGATATTAGTATCATTGATGCGGATATAGCCTGAACTGCTGTCTGCTTTCAGAGTTACGGTTACCACCGACGACAGGGAGAACTTACTTGCTAAAAAGCTTTGGATATATCCGGTACGTTCCTGTGCAAACTGAATCATTTTATTCACACTTGCTTCCCAGGAGCTGACACTCGAAACTGAACTGGGAAAACGTGCGGACTGCTCGGGGATAGCTTTTTCGATAGCAGTCTTCATCTCATTGATTTTATCAACAACTGTATTAACTTCATAATTAGTGTTCATAACATCACAAAAACGATTGATGAATTTTGCTTTAAACTGGTCGTTCTCCAGAAGCTTTCTGAACATAAGCGTACTCCATGAGGAATTAAAGCCATTGTTTCTGCCCCTGCCGAATCCTCCCTGATTATCTGAGGCTGAATCGCCCATTGCAAACGACAATGTATCGCTTGATTGTTCTACCATCAATCCGAATCCCCAGTCCATATCCTTGATGATCCAACGGAAGCGGCCATCCTTATACCATACGGCTGTACTGTCATAACCACCGTTATCTGTTTTATACCGCCAATACAGATTGTTATTGCCCGGCCAGTCCTGATTGCCGGAATAGATGTTGGTGATATAGTAGTCTATGAAGTTATCAATATCAATGTATTCCAGAGCTTTTTGATAATTTTCCGAATCGGCTAAAGAGTTATCATTGAAAAAATTCCACATTTCATTGTAATAGGCAAGGTCACTTTCGTCTCCTTCATTAACTACAGGTGTGCCATTGCAATCCTTGGACAATTCAAGCAGAGCCACCTTATCCTTATCGATGTTATAATGACTTGCAAAATATTGGGCGTCATAGCGCTCCCGAATATTATAAATGCCCCAGAATTCACCATTGACAAAGGCAACACATGGGCGGTAAGCCTGTGTATCCACATTCAAGTCGCTGACCAGAGACTGCATCAAGGCATCGCGGAACAAAGAGCCGCCTGAATTGTCATTACCGCTGCTTCGTAAAATAATGTGCTGAAAGGAAGTAAGCAGATCATCACTGTAAGAAGTTGTCAAACCGTCGAACAGCTCGTATTCGATAGAAGGGTTATCCTCATCATAGCTGGAATTTGCATAAAACTTCAATGCCTTTTGTGCCAATGAACGGGTGGTACCACCATTGATGCGTACCCCCATATTAAGGGATACCGCAGCAGTTCCATCGGCCTCAAACAGCTCGAAATGCACAGGGCGTTCCCAGGCCGAACCAGACTGATTGTAATTGGTATAAATACCTGTTGTACTGTCAAAGAAATTATCCGCATCGGTAACAATGGACACAATGGGCAGGTTATATCGGGTAAGGATGTCCTTACTGACAAAATAGGACTGAACATAGATTTTCGAGAGCCTTTCCCCGTTTTCCGAAAAGACTGCCGCCTTCACTACGGTACCCTTGAATACATTACCGATAGGGCTGGAAGATGTGTTGTTCTCTCCCGGTCGGGATCTGTTATTAATGTTACTGCTGGTAATCATCTCAGAAAGGAGGTTAGGTTCACTGGTTCTATCAGTAATGGTTATTTCCTTTGAATACTGCAATGAGTCGCTTGTTGGGTCACTTCCGTCTATTGTATAGCGGATGATACCGCTATTAACATCTGTAGAAAGCTGTAGTGAAAACTCCTGTTCATATAGTCCGCCGGACTGTGAAAAGTAAAGATTGCCGTCTCCGCTGACAGAGCTTTGGGATTTAGCACTTTGGGATGGTGTCGCAGATTGCTCTGCTTTTCTGTCGCATCCACTCATAAATATAATAGTAATTACAGGTATAGCAATTAAATTTTTTAAAGAATTTTTTTTCATCAGTTCCTCCATAAATATAATAATTACTCAATGTCGATAACCCTCATACGTACTTGAAATACTGGTATATTAAATTTCATTACTTAGCCTTCTCATGCCATCTTGTTTTGATCCTCCTTTCCACCTTAACCCGGTTCTCCCATTCCTATCTGCCCGTAACTGGTTACTGCATGGTTTGAAGTATCTGAAAATCCTTTTTACATACTTGATGACGTATCCGGATATACTTATTATAAAGCTTTAACTTTAAATTAACTTTAAAAATTATTTAAGCAAAACGGCGTTATTATTGATAAAAACCATCCATAGTAACGCCTACTGGTGTGGATGTACACTTCCTACGGCCGGCGCTAGTAAAGTGTCACGCTGCAGATCAAACTGTAGGAGGTTCCATATTTTTTATTTGTGAAAGCCGTTTTAAAACCAGACTCACAGCAATAGCATCATCCAAATACCCAATCGGAAAGATGTAATCAGGAATAATATCCGTGGAAAGAATAAAATATATCAATGCACTTCCAATGATAGCACGCTCTTTTGGAGTAATTTCGTCCGTACAAAATTGTCTGTGCATTTGTTTTAACTGATCAATAAAAGGGCCTACTCCGCTTACCTTAATTACTTTAGCTTGAAAGTCTTCGCGAATGATTCGCTGACCCTCGTCTGTTTGCGCATATTGCTCATATTTGTATAATTCCTTTTCAATAAGGTCGGTAGTATATTGCTGATCAAACAATTCCGAGGATTTAAGAAATTCCTGAATATTATCAACTATATTATAAATGTCTGATTCGTGTCTGGAGTTTCCAATATCGTAACCGGCAGCAGATAATAATTGTTCTATTGGAATATTCATTACAGGAGCAAGCTTTTGTAAGTGGTTGAAATTAGCGGGTTGTTTGCCGTTAATAATTCTTGAGAGTGTTGCTGTGTCAATTTCCGTAAAAACGCTTAATTTGCGCATTGAAAGTGAGTGTTCTTTCAAAAATGATTTAATGATAATACCTAATTTTGATGGTTCTCTATCTTCTTTGTTCTCAAACACAGTCTATTCACTCCTTATTTTAAGCTTAATATATACATAGTATTATTATATGTAGCATATCATATTTTTTGATTAAATTTTGAAAACGCTGTTGATAAAAAAGAAAATATATTGATTAAGTACTAACAAAATTGCTGCAAATAACATATTATGTACCATAAAAGAAAATATTGACAGGAGTCTGCAGATGAGCAAATTAGAACTAACAACAGGGATAGCATTAGATGAAAAGACATCTAAATTTCAGGACATAGTAAGTAAGCCAAAGAAGGGATGGCGCGGATACCTGATGCTTGTATGGGCTATGCTAGGTCCGGGATTAGTGGCTGCTTTAGCCGATAATGATGCGGGCGGGGTAATTTCGTATACAGTGACAGGAAGTCAGTTCGGCATTGGGTTATTTATCCCCTTAACTCTTTGCCTGGTTTTCATAACCTATGCGGTTCAGGAAATGTCAATGAGACTAGGTGTAGTTACATCAAGGGGATATACTCATTTGGTCAGGGAAAAATACGGTAAAATATGGATGTTTTATCATATATTTGCCTTATTGGCAGAAAACTTGATAACGTTATTAACGGAATTTATAGGAATGTCAGCAGGGCTGGTTATGTTAGGTCTTCCTTTATGGGCGGGTGTATTGGCAAGTTTACTTTTAGTAATTTCCATTACTATATTTACCGGGTATTGGGCAAAAGAACGCCTGGCTTTACTAATTGCACTTTTTAATATTGCTTTTATTATTATAGCTTTTATTACCAAACCAAGTTTTCAGACAATAGGTCACTCTTTAATAACCTGGAGTGTACCGGCAAACAGTCACAATGTAATATTTTATGTAATTGCACTTATTGGTAATGCGGTAGCACCGTGGATGATATTCTATCAAAATAGCGCATATATAGATAAGGGTGTAGTTTCAAAAAATATACGTTTCGGACGTATAGACACTTGCATAGGTTGTATATGTCAGGTATTTATTGCTGCTTGTATAATAATCATTGGAGCATCTCTATTCGGTAAAGCAACGGATATTGCATATGCAGGTCCTGCCGACATAATTGCTACACTAAATACGAAGGTGGGTTTTTGGGCTGCTTTGCTATTTGGATTAGGACTTTTTAATTCCGGACTTTTAGCATCGATAACGGTGTCTCTTTCTTCTGCCTGGTCTGTAGCTGAAGCATTTGGTTGGGCTAAAAGCTTAAATGACAAAATTAAAGAAGCTCCAAAGTTTTATGCAATCTATTTTATCAGTGTAGGTTTAGCTGCTATAGGTGTTTTAATTCCAAATCTCCCTTTAAATTATATATCCATAATTGCGCAGGTACTGGGTGGTATTTTAATGGCTCCTATTTTAATTTTCCTTGTGTTATTAACATCTAACAAGGAGCTAATGGGTGAGTATAGAAACAGTTTATTCAGTAATATAAGGGCATGGATAACTGTTGCACTACTCATAGGAATCGGCTTTGCTACAATATTTAACTCTCTTTTTGGTGGTTAATATAGATGCTTCATTTAACCGGTTTATGATTTTTATATAAAGTACAAAAAAGCCTGTGTCAGAGATATGACATAGGCTTTTCGTATTCCCATGCTTCTTGTAATCGGGAAAGCTCCAAGATGCAATAACCATATTCAGTATAATAACTATTTTAGCATTCGTGGAAATATATACGGAATAAGGCAAAGAAAAGCATTGAATCCCTAAGGTTTTGTATCCATCATGCTAGATGACTTTCTATCGGATATCTAAATATTTTGTGCATTTTTATTATCCCAGAAACACCTTAATTTGTGATCTCCTGAAGTGTTAAGGACCTTAATCGACTGGTGCTGTAATTAATTGCAAGACATATCTGATCTGCCATGGACATTACGACATTAAGCCTCGTCGTCTGAAGCAGCATATTATCAAAAAGCCCCGAGAAATTAACAATTCCCGTGATAAAGATATCACCTACTTCAGGAAGGTCTTTATCCACACCGGCACCCGGCTTCAGTGGACCTTCTCCAAGTGTAATGTATCCGATATGATTTGATTTACCCAGTGACGCATCGATTGCAACAATAAATGCGTCATCATGTGTCTGATTGATCATATCAATGGTTTCCTTCAGGTTCTTGGCGTGAACCGGCTCTTCCAAAGTGCCATAGACATGGTAATTATAATATTTTTTATATTTGGACAGCTTATATCCGATAATGGGCCCAAGACAATCTCCTGTTGCCCGATCAGAACCGATGCATAAGAAAATAATAGTTTTGTTCGCTAATACCTGTTCCTTTATTAAATTCAATAATGTACGACCTAGATCAAAAGCGGAATTTTTTTCGTTCGAATTGAAATAAGATACCCTGCTGCTGTTTTTCAAAAAAATGCCCATTACAACCTCCGAATTCATAATCTAGCAGAGAGTATTACCAAATACTTTAAAAAATAGACATTGAAATACCGGAAAATAAGGAAGGCTAAAGTTATTTTATATTTTTTTTCGAGCATAATCTCCTGCTTGGCACGAATAAGCCTTCGTATACCGCCGATTCTGGAGGAAACCAGTTGAAATTTGGTGACAACTTATATCAAATACGAAACTTAAAGTGACAAAATGCCTGTCCGATATATGCTAAGATATGTAGTAATCATATGGGATAGGAGTGAATCACGTG
>DATMUM010000162.1:0-9729 GCA_035564175.1 Mobilitalea sp. | reverse complement strand
TATGCAAAGGAAGTTAGGGTATGGTCTGGCATTATTACAAAAGAATTGGAAACAGCTAGAGAGCAAGCCGTTCCCTTTATCCGTTTTACAGAAAAATATGCAACCGACAATCAGGATATGGTGCGCGCCCTTTTTGCTCAGAAACATGGTATTCTGCTTATGAAGAATGGTGTAACATAAGCTTAACCCCGTAGTGTAACCAGTAAGCGAAAAATTACTTGGTATGCAATTTTTTACAACTTAGAAGCTAAACAGACTTCCCATTATATTTATAATGCAACTTCGATTATTACAAATAAGTGGCTGCTATTATAGCTATATTAGGAAGTCTCTCACTATCTCGAATATAATTAAGATGATCCTACATAACTTATCAAGCCAGGAGATGATCCAATGAATTCAGAACTATTGGAAAAACTAAAAGTAATTACTCCGGAGGAACAAGAAATTCTGGAGGGGAAAAAACAGATTAACAAAGAAATCTATATGAATTCCTCCTCCAATGTCATTGATAATAAGAAGCTTCTGGACAACGGCAAGCTGATTCAGGTACGCCCTCATACTAGGTTCATCCATTTTCCAAAGCATAAGCATAATTATGTGGAAGTCATCTATATGTATCAGGGTCATACCCGGCATATCATCAATGGAGAAGAGGTGGAGCTGAAGGAAGGGGAATTACTTTTCTTAAATCAGAATGCCACTCAGGAAATTCTACCTGCTGATATCGATGATATCGCAGTCAATTTCATCATCCTGCCGGAGTTTTTTGACCGGACTCTACTGATGATAGGGGAAGAAGAGAATCTTCTTCGCGAATTCATCATCGGCTGTCTGAAAAATGAAGATGACAAGGTAAGCTACCTGCACTTTAAGGTGACCGAAGTACTCCCAATTCAGAATCTCGTAGAAAACCTGATCTGGACCATCATGAATGATCAGCAGAATAACCGGAGTATCAATCAGGTCACGATGGGGTTATTGTTCTTGCAGCTTATGAATTATACGGACAAGGTATCCGTTGGTAAAAATCAATATGAGCAGGAGCTGACCATTAAATTACTGAGATTCATTGAGGAAAATTATAAAGAAGGAAAACTCTCCGACCTGGCGCAGGAGCTGCACTGTGATTTGTACTGGCTGAGCCGTATGGTGAAAAAGCTGACAGGGAAAACCTATACCGAGCTGGCGCAAATTAAGAGACTAAACCAGGCGGCATATCTACTGACAACGACAAAATTAACGGTGGCGGATATAGGTTATGCTGTCGGATATGATAACCTGAGCTATTTCCACCGCATTTTCTATGAACGTTATAACGCTTCGCCAAAGGAATACAGAGATGGTAAATAGCTTCGCTGAAGGAATACGACGATTGCATATAGTTTCACCGAAGAAATACGGTGATTGCAAGTAGCTTCGCTGAGGAAATACGATGATTGCATATATCTTCGCAAACGGATACTGTGTTTGCAGATAGCTTCACCAAAAGAATATAGAGATCACAGATAGCTTCGCGAAAAGAATATAGAGATCACAAATAACTTCCCCAAAGAATATAGAGATCACAAATAGCTTCACCAAAAGAATACAGCGCCTGCAAATAAGGACACTTTTTTATACAAAAGGTGTTCTTTTTTTTAGCATATTAATGGGATATACTTAGGACATAAGGAAAGGAGACTGTGCAATGGGAAACTATTACCTGGCTATAGATATCGGAGCCTCGAGCGGCCGCCATATTCTGGGTCATTTAGAAAATGGGAAATTAATGCTTGAAGAAATTCATCGTTTTGTGAATGGAATGACAGAGAAGGACGGTGAGTTATGCTGGGATCTGACCGGATTATTTCAGGAAATCAAACTGGGAATGAGAAAATGCAAAGAAGCCGGCAAAGTCCCGGTCAGCGTAGGAATTGATACCTGGGGTGTGGATTTCGTTCTGCTGGATAAGGAGGATCACATAATCGGCAATACGGTGGCTTACCGTGACAGCCGTACCACTGGGATGGATGATAAGGTGTATTCCGTAATTCCGGAAGATAAACTGTATACCTGGACCGGAATTCAAAAGCAGATTTTCAATACCATCTATCAGTTGATGGCGGTGAAGGAGCAGCATCCTGATTACCTGGATAAGGCAGAGAATCTTCTGATGATACCTGATTATTTTCACTTTTTATTAAGCGGCGTGAAACGCTGTGAATATACCAATGCTACGACGACTCAGCTTGTTAATCCGATTACGAAGGATTGGGATAAAGAACTGATTGATATGCTGGGCTACCCACGCAAGATATTTACCCAGATTGACTGTCCGGCAACCGTTCTTGGTAACCTGACGAAGGAAATCAGGGAGGAGGTCGGCTTTGACTGTAGTGTAGTGCTTCCGGCAACCCATGACACCGGCTCTGCAGTAATTGCAGTACCTTCCAATCAATCCAATCCTCTCTATATCAGCTCCGGAACCTGGTCTTTGATGGGAACGGAACGTTATGATGCCAACTGCTCCGCTCTGAGTAAAAGCTTAAATCTCACTAATGAGGGCGGTTACGATTACCGTTTCCGTTATCTAAAGAACATTATGGGACTTTGGATGATACAATCGGTGAAGAAGGAAATCGGACAAGGCTACAGCTACGGAGAAATCTGCGAGATGGCTTCGAAGAAGGAGATCCCCTCCATCGTTAATTGTAACGATAACCGTTTCCTTGCTCCGGCAAGCATGACGCAAGAAGTCAGGAAGGCATGCGCCGAATCAAATCAGCCCGTACCGGAAGGTATGGCAGAAGTTGCGGCAGTTATTTATAACAGTCTGGCTAAATGCTACAAGAGCACCGTTGAAGAATTAGAAGAAATCACGAAGCTTACCTTTGACAGTATTCATGTCGTTGGTGGCGGTGCCAATGCAGAATATCTGAACGAACTGACAGCGCGATTTACTGGCAGAAAAGTACTGGCAGGCCCGACGGAAGCAACCGCTACCGGTAATATCCTGGTGCAGATGATCACCGGGCAGGAATTAAAGGATCTGGCAGCAGCCCGTGAATGTGTAAGAAATTCCTTTGAGATTAAGGAATATGTATAGTCCCGATTAAAATGTTCTTTACAATAATGAAGTATAAGTAGTCCCGATTAAAATGTTCTTTACAATAATGAAGTATAAGTAGTCCCGAATAAAATGTTCTTTACAATAATGAAGTATAAGTAGTCCCGAATAAAAATGTTCTTTACGATAAAGAAGTATGAGTAGTCCCAAATAAAATGTTCTTTAAGATAGAGGAGTATGAGTAATCCCTCTTAAGAAGGTCTTACGATCTAAGAACGTACGGGAAAATGTAGTTCTTAGCATAACACGAAGCTACCAAGTTATTTAAGTTTATAGAACCGGATTGTATAAAAATATATAGTTAATATAAATCAGGAGGAATATAACATGACAACCAAGGAAAGATATGAATCAGCGAAACAAATATATGAAAAATTAGGAGTTGACACCGAAGAGGCGATTAAGAAGCTGCAGTCCATCCCGATTGCAATGCATTGCTGGCAGGGAGATGATGTAACTGGCTTTGAACATGCTGGCTCCTTATCCGGAGGCATCCAGGCAACCGGTAATTATCCCGGCAAGGCAAGAAATCCGGAAGAATTGATGGCAGACATCGATAAGGCACTCAGTCTGGTACCCGGTATCCATAAGATTAATCTGCATGCAAGCTATGCAATTATGGAAGATGGCGAGCACGCTGACCGCGATAAGCTGGAGCCGAAGCATTTTAAGAAATGGGTGGAATTTGCGAAGGAGAGAAAGCTTGGTATTGATTTTAACCCTACCTATTTCTCCCACCCGAAGGCTTCCGATGCTACTCTTTCCAGTGAGAATGAGGACATCCGCAAGTTCTGGATTGAACATGGAAAGTGTTGTTTAAGAATAGCAGAATATTTTGCAGAAGAATTAAATATCCCCTGCTGCATGAATATCTGGATCCCGGACGGCTATAAGGATATCCCTGCAGACAGAACCTCACCCCGTGCAAGACTGAAAGACTCCCTGGATCAGATTCTTGGCATACCCTATGACAAGAGCAAGGTATATGTAGCAGTAGAATCCAAGGTATTCGGTATCGGACTGGAGAGTTATACCGTTGGTTCCCATGAATTTTATATGAATTATGCAGCTAAGAACAATATATTATGCCTGTTGGATAATGGACATTATCATCCTACAGAATCCGTCGCTGATAAGATCAGTTCCATGCTTTTATTCTCCGATAAGGTTGCTCTTCACGTAACCAGGCCGGTTCGCTGGGACAGTGACCACGTAGTAATATTTGATGATGAGACCAAGGAAATAGCAAAGGAGATTATCAGAAATGGTTCTGATAAGGTTCTTCTTGCATTGGATTTCTTTGATGCAAGTATTAACAGAATCGCTGCCTGGGTCATCGGTATGAGAAATATGCAGAAGGCATTACTTAATGCGCTGCTGCTTCCCAATGCAAAGCTTGCGAAGCTTCAAAATGACAGACAGCTGACGGAAGTGTTGATGCTTCAGGAGGAATTAAAGTTATATCCCGTCGGAGATGTATGGAATTATTTCTGTGAAATCAATCACGTACCTCAAAAAGAAGCTTGGTTTGAGGATGTGAAAGCGTATGAAAAGAACGTGTTAAGCAAAAGATAAGCTGAATTTAATCACTGGAAGGTAAAGAGGCAATCACGAAGTAAAGGTCAGCTTAGGATTATTTCGTGATTGCCTTATTAATTTGTATTCATGTATAATGGACAGCTTTATTTATTAATATCACTATCATTAAATTAAATTGGAGGGGTTTACAATGTTTCGCAGTACCAAAGATACTGAGCTTAAGGATATAGCTAAAATATTTGTTCAAAAGAATTTTACAGAGGCATCAGATAATTTAATCGTAAAGGATCAGGAAGCAAAGGAATTACTGCAGACAGCGATGGACTATCATAATATATTATCGCAGGTTATCATGGGAGCTGAGGATATCTATAAGCAGAGCAGCATGATTTCCATGACCTATGAAGAAAGAGCAGAATCAAACCAAAGCATCAGTAATGCCAATGCAGATATCGCCGCGGTCGCAAGTCATCAGGCAGAGACGGCGGCACAGTGTTCCGAATTCTCAGGGCAGTTCCAGACGGAATTTGATCAGCTTCTGGCAGAAACTCAGGAAATGGATGCTAAATCAGAGAAGACCATCCGAATCAGTGAGAAGGGTATGGTTTCCTTACAGGCATTTCTTAAGGAAATACAGAAATCAAATGAGGTTTTCATGAATATTTCCGATAAGTTATCCAGATTTGATGATTCGCTGAAGAAGATTAACAAGGTAGCTTCCACCATTTCCTCCATTGCTTCGCAGATTAATCTGCTTTCCCTGAATGCATCCATAGAGGCAGCAAGGGCAGGAGAAGCGGGAAGAGGCTTTGCGGTGGTCGCCAGTGAGGTAAAGAAGCTGGCAGAGGAGAGCGATTATGCCAGTAAAAACATAGCAAAGGATATCAACGGCATCATGTCTGAGATGCATTCCATGATGGCGCTGGTGGTTCAGGAGAAAGAGGATATCGTAGAGCATTCCAATGCCATCACAAATGTGGGCAGGGACATGGGGGAAATCAATCATGCTATTTCTGAGCTCATGCTCGGACAGCGTCAGATTAATCAAAAGGTAAAAGTGATGTATTCCGATAATATCAAGCTGCTGGACAGAATTAATGAAATTGCAGCACTTACGCAGGAATCAGCAGCTACCAGCCAGGTAGTATCAAGTGCTTCCATGGAACAAAGCAGCAAGGACGAAATGATATTAGAAATGTTAAAGACCCTGAATTCCAATACTACAGAATTCCTTAAGCCTTTAAAGGAGTTTAAGATCAAGCGGGAAGTAAAGCAGAAAAAGAAGGTAGGTGTGGTATGCCTGGAGCAGGCACCATTTTACCGGGATATTGAAGATGCGGCTTATCTGACCGGTGAAAAATTCGGTATGGAAGTAACCTGCACTGCCCCCAGAAGATATCAGGCAGAAGAACAGGAGAAAATCTTCCGTGATTTTATCAGGGCTGGTATAGATGGTATCGTTGTAGCCCCCGGTGACGCACAGCATTTTAGAAGTGCGATTGATGAAGCAGTATCGCTTGGTATTAAGGTAGTGTGTATTGACGGGGACGTTCCTGACAGCAAGCGGCAGGTATACATCACCTCCGACAGCTACAAGGGTGGGGCTTTGGCAGGTGAGGTAACAGCGAAAAATCTTCGGGGTAAGGGTAAGGTACTCGTTTTCCTTGCGGCCAGCGAGGTGAAGACAGTACAGGACAGATACCTTGGCTTTGCTGAGGCAGTCAAAGCTTTTCCGGAGATACGTATACTTCATAAAGAAGAACAAAAGGATACGGACATCAAAAATACCAGGGCACTTCTGGAAAACCTGCTGAGAAAATATTCAGATTTTGATCTTCTTTATCTGGTCACCGCCGACAGCGGTGAAGCAGCCATCGATCTATGGAAGGAAAGAGGATTGAATAAGCAGCTGGTGATTCTCAGTAAAAGTGCAAAGATTATGGAAGCAGTTAAGGAGGGTATTGTCACTTCACAGATTGTGCAGAGGAATGAATTATGGGGCGAGATGGCCATTAAGAGACTGCATGATATCTTTGAAGGGAACGGTTACGATGCCTATGAGGATACCAGTATGTACGATATAAACCAGTATAATTATAAGATATTTGCGAAGAACAAGAAATAGAATGCATGGAGAAAGCAAGATAAACTTCGCATCGGTGGAGCTGTACACAATTCTTATTAGCAAATTTAATTAGCAGACATAAGATAGCGGTCATAAGATAAGCAGCCGTAAGATAGCCGTCATAAGATAGCAGCCATAAGATAAGCAGACGTAAGATAACCGTCATAAGATAGCAGCCATAAGATAAGCAGACGTAATATAACCGTCATAAGATAGCGGTCATAAGATAAGCAGATACAATATAGCAGACTTAATATAGTAGTTATAATATAACAGCTTTATATATCAGGAAAAGCTAAACAGACTCCTAGTATAATTGAGCATCTGCATCCACTGATGTGTTTTAACATAGGGTAGCGAGTAGAATGTTTGAGGAAGACCGATATCATGAATTTTATGATGACTGATTTGATCCTAACATTCTACCCGCTGTCCTGACGTTAAAAAATAAGTGCAATTGTTTACCCATTTTATGGTCTAGCAATTGCACTATATTGTACCAATTACACTATACTGTACCAATTACATGACGAGCTCCGTATACAGAGAAGCTGTTCAACTTTAATCATTGTTGTGTATCCAATATAATTATGCTATAGCACCTTATTACCGATGGATTTTTGAAATAACTTCATCTTTCTTAAAACGTAGTACCGTTGTTTTGGGTTCCTGTTTAGCCAGAAGTGTATGGTCCAGTTTTTCTTTCAGCTGATCGGAGATCTGAGTCAGAGGTAATCTGACCTCATCCGAATCAAGCAAGCCCATTTGCTTTAAGCAATATTTGATTGGTGCCGGATTCGGTTCCTTGAATAAAAGCGGGATAAAATCATAAAGCTTCTTCCAGGTCTGGAAGGCTGCTTCTGTATTATTCTCCTTAATTTTCTTATATACGTCTACAAACTGTTCTGTCTTTAGATGAGCGGAGGCCATAATGCCGCCATGGCCGCCCAGGGTAAGGGTAGTATAGAACAGGATATCTTCACCGGTCAGTACGGAGAAATCCTTCGGCGGGTTCATTAACAATGCCATGGTTTGCTTGATATCTCCGCTTGCATCCTTAATACCCACGATATTATCAATCTCTGCAAGTCTGTGAACAGTATCATTTTCAATGTTGACACCAGTTCTGTAGGGGATGTTGTAAAGGACGATATTCAAATAGGTTTCTTCAGCAATTCTCTTAAAATGTTCGTAAATACCTTCCTGGCTCGGTCTGTTATAATACGGACAAACGGACAGGATGCCCTGGATATCGTAATATTCTGCGATTTTCACCTGTTTGATGACCTTCGCTGTATAATTTCCTCCAACTCCAACATATACGGGAAGACGACCTTTGACGTATTCCATGGTTTTCTCAATCATATCTTCAAATTCATATTCATTCAGAACCGGAACCTCACCTGTGGTACCCAGGGGGATGATTCCGCTAATTCCTTTATCGATATAATATTCAATCAGATTCTGATAGGATTCATAATCTATTTTATCATTTTTAAATGGTGTTATAATCGGTAGCCATACGCCGTTGAGCTTCATAATAATTACCATGCCTTTCTTCAAAACCTGCAAACTTTGGGCCGCAGGCACAAATTTGCGCGTGAAGATGATTTTTCTTCACACTAGCGCCGATGATGCCGTATGCGAAATCATATTCAGTGCCTGAAATAAGTTCAAAATGAAATTCCAATGGATTTCATTTTGTAGTTCTTTCTAAGAATTTTGGATTTTTCAAAATACTTTTCACACTAGCGGCCATGATCCTGCAAATAGTTATGTGAATAACGCTTACCTTCTGATTCTATTTTACATGACATTATTTTATAAAAATAGTATTATAATGCTTTGAATATTGCATATAATGCTTTATAATGATTACAAGGAGGGGATACTATGAACGGTTTTGAAAAGCTCGGTTATCTGGCGGATGATTTTAAGATGTTTCATATCAATGACAGACAGCGGAAGGATTTTACGTTCCACTATCATGATTTTAATAAGATCATCATTTTTTTGAGCGGTAACATTAATTATACGATTGAAGGAAAGAATTATCTGCTGAAGCCCTATGACATCGTTCTCGTGAATGCCGGTGAGATACACCGACCGTCCGTACTGGATAATTCAGCATATGAAAGAATCATCATTTATGTGTCAACTCAGTTTATCAGTACATATAAAGGAAATGATTATGATTTAAGCTATTGCTTTGAACGCGCTAAGAAAGAGCACTCCAATGTACTTCGGATTCCATCCGTGGAGAAAAGCAAGTTGTATCAGGTATGCCTTGAGCTGGAGCATTCCTTTCGCGATCAGGCATATGCGAAGGAGCTTTATCAGAAAATCCTGTTCCTTGAATTCATGATACAGCTGAACAGGACAGTGATATCCAATCATATTAATTATCTTGATTCAGCGAACGGCAACAGTAAGCTGATCCAGATTCTGGATTATATCAATGAACATCTGGCAGAGGAAATAACGATAGATACTCTTGCGGAGCATTTTTACCTCAGCAGGTATTATCTGATGCACTTCTTCAAGGAAGAGACGGGCTATACCATTGGTAATTATATTACGGAAAAACGCCTGCTGCTTGCGAAAAACCTGGTTCAGAACGGGAGTACCACGACGGAGGCCTGTTTTCAGAGCGGTTTCAAAAACTATTCAACCTTTTCCAGAGCCTTCAAGAAAGCGTTTAATACAATTCCGAGAAATGCAGGAATTCTGGACTGAATGTAATTTTTCAACGTACTTACACAACTTCATCATAATTACATCACAAATAGAAGGTATGCTATATTACTATAAAGATTAACAAAAAAAGCCTTATCTCCTAATGATTATCTTAGGAAGAAGGAAATAAGGATGGCAGAAAATAACGGTAAGGAGATTAGATTGCTTATGAAAAATTTTTTTAACAAAGCATATAGCTGGGCAATTGTTTTTACAATCC
>DATMUM010000161.1:0-10770 GCA_035564175.1 Mobilitalea sp. | reverse complement strand
TACCTTGGAAAAATGGGTACTGTCAATGACTTCCTGTATTTCGTAAATTCCCAGCAAATAATCAAGAAGCTTCAAGGAGGTGGTATCAAAGGTGCTTTCTCCTCCCACATATTTGAATTCTTTACCGATGGCAAAGCTTTCTTTATGATAAATATCGGATAAGAACTTCTTAATCGTCTGAATTTTATATTTACGACTGCTTCCACCTCGGAGCGCAACCATAGCCCTGCCATTTTCACCTTTTAAAATAGTCGGTATGCTGATGATTACTTCTAATTGAAAGGTCTCACCTACCAGATGCGCATCCTCCTGTGCAATGAAATAGTCAAGCAGTGTCATCACCTTACGTTCTTCGGGGTTTTTAGATTCCGTAAGTAAGGTGCGCTCCTGGTATTTAAGAACAAACAATAATGCTGCAACCACATGCTTGCAGGCTCCCTGATCCTTTAAGCGGGAGGGGCAGTTACAGCTATAATCAAAGGAACCGTCTTCCTGTTCATCAATCGTCACGGAATAATTATAGTTACCCTTAACTACCAGACGATACTGCTTGTTTGCATTCGAATAAGTCGCATTGATGATGCGGTTGTCCTTATAATATTGCAGACCTCTTGCATAAATCGTATCATTGGAAGCCAGGTTTCGTATTCCTGTACGCGAGATTTGAATCATATTTGCACACCTTTCATAAATTGTATCTAATTATTATAACACATAGATAAAAAAATGTGTAAAGAATTTACTTATAATCCAAAAAAGTATAGCTCATAGATTTCGGCATTCCTATACTTCATCATCGATATACATAAATTTACTCATATTTATACATAAAAGACCGTGATTTGCTCTCGATCGACTGCGGATATTTTTCCAATATAAGAAAAGAGAGTATCCAAAATCAGTTCAGATACTCTCTTTATATTAAGTTATTCATTTATATATATGTGGTACATGCCATCTTATTTTCAGAAATGCTTTGAATAATTTCGCAAAGCCCTTGGTGATCAGTACCAACCTTTATGTTCTGTTTCAAATATTCCATTTAACGTGTTTGGTAAATGTACCTTCCTTTCTTAAAACTTTTTTGAGGTATTACTGATATGTGTTTGGTGGAGTGTACCTTCCTTTCTTAAAAACTTGTTTTGAGGTATTACTTATATGTGTTCGGTGGAGCTTACCTTCCTTTCTTAAGAGTTAATTTTATGTTACCGCTTATCTTTTCAAGGGACTCAGTCCTTTCTTTCTGATTTGCCTTTAGGCTTTTATCTGTTATCTTCTGTTCTATGATTTGATTTTACAGCTCAATTCTTAATTTGTCAATACTATTGTCAGACATTTTTCATATTTTTATATATTTAATAGTTTATTTAGTAATTATCTGTCAATTTATACATATTCTTCTTATTATTTCTATATTTTGGACATTCCGGGGCTGATACCAATTAACAAATAATTATTCAAATTCGGAAAATATAGATTGTATTTTAAAAAGACTTATATTACAATACTTAGTTAGGAACAAGTACGTGAGGAAGAAAAATGCATCCTTTACTTGTCACAAATAACTTAACAACATACGGAGGTGTCTATGAAACATATCATCAGTCCCACTGACCTTAGTGTTTCTGAGCTAAACGAACTTCTCGATTTGTCCGAAGAAATCATTCAAGATCCAAAGAAGTTTTCCGATGTGTGCCGGGGAATGAAGCTGGCCACTCTATTCTACGAACCAAGTACCAGAACCCGACTTAGCTTTGAAGCCGCAATGCTTAATCTTGGTGGCAGTATTTTAGGTTTCGCATCCGCTGATTCAAGTTCAGCAGCCAAGGGCGAAAGTGTTGCCGATACCATTCGAGTTATTTCCTCTTACGCAGATATCTGTGCTATTCGTCATCCCAAAGAAGGCGCCCCATTAGTTGCATCTCATTTTTCTTCTATTCCAGTAATCAATGCCGGAGACGGCGGTCATAATCATCCCACTCAAACCTTTACCGATTTATTAACTATAAAGAATCTCAAAGGACGATTAAATAATTTAACCGTTGGCTTTTGTGGTGACTTAAAATTCGGCCGTACCGTACATTCCCTGATTAATGCTCTGGCAAGATATCAAAATATTAACTTTATACTTATTTCTCCGGAGGAGCTTCGCATTCCTACCTATATCCGCGAAGAGACTCTGAAAGCAAATAAACTGCCCTTCGAAGAAACAAGAAATCTCGAGGAAGCTATGCCAAAACTGGATATTCTCTATATGACCAGAGTACAGAGAGAACGTTTCTTCAACGAAGAGGATTATATCCGCTTAAAAGACATCTACATTCTTGATGGCAGAAAAATGGCAAATGCCAAGGAAGATATGCTGGTGCTCCACCCTCTGCCGCGTGTAAATGAAATCTCAACTGAGGTTGATGATGATCCTCGTGCCGTATACTTCAAGCAAGCTCAGTTCGGTGTCTATGTCAGAATGGCTCTGATTATGAAATTATTGGAGGTAAAATAATGCTGAATATTGGTGGATTAAACCAGGGAATAGTGATAGACCATATTAAAGTTGGCGGAGCTATGAAAATATACTCCTATCTCGATCTTGAAAATAAAGATGTCTCCGTTGCTATCATCAAAAATGCAAGAAGCAATAAAATGGGCAAGAAGGATATTATTAAAATTGAAGGAACCATGGATGACCTGGATCTCGATATTCTTGGTGCTTTAGATCATCAGATTACCATCAACATCATCGAAAATGGTGTTATCATTGATAAGAAAAATCCAAAGCTTCCGGATCATGTGAATAATGTTCTGAAATGCAAGAACCCCAGATGCATCACATCCGTAGAACCAGGATTAACTCACAGCTTCAAGCTGACAGACCGCGCAAATGGAATTTACCGATGTGAATACTGTGAACAGTCCTTTGACCGGAGATAAAGCTAATATAGATTATGTATAATGAAAGAGGCTGTATAGTCAATAATGTATTTGCGTTCACACTACAGATGGTTTGGAAGAATGTTCGTGAGTGACTTGACATAAAAAATTTATGTCACTTACTCACACTCTTTCCTACCTGCTTTTTAACGGCAAAATAAATACATTATACAGTACCTATACAGCCTCTTGCCTTTGAAATAGATTGTGATATTGATTCATTCTTTTAATGCTTAATTCTATGACGTTTTGATGTTAACGTGTTATATCAGAACATCTAATAATTCATTCTATCCGCAACAACCTTCCAATTAATGTTCCTCATAAAATTATTGATATAATCAGCTTTCTTATCTGCATACTGCAAAAAATATGCATGCTCATACATATCAAGAACAAGATAAGGCGCAGAATAAGCGATATTGCCGAGATCATGTGCATCCAGGCTGATATTGCGTAGTCTGTTGCTTCTCTGATCGAAGGCCAGGACAGCCCAGCCTCTGCTTGCCTTGGCTGTGGCTATGAAATCTTGCTGCCAATCCTGTAAGCTGTTAAAGTCTTTTTTTATCTTATTAACGGTATCTAGTTTCGGATCTAGCGCGTTTCCTCCGATATTTTCAAAATATAATTCGTGCAGTATTACACCATTTAATGCAAAGGTCTCTCCCCTCTTCAACTCCCTGTAATAGCTAAAGGTTGTATTCGATTGGTCTGCCTGAGTGTCACCCTTTTGCAGTATGTCGTCAATCTTGTTGATGTTGGTTACATATCCCTCATACAGCCTCATATGAGCATCAAACTGATCCTTGTTGATTACTTTGATATCATCCGTATAAGTAAATGGAATTTTTTCAATCATTGCTAACCTCCATAATTTAATGAGAGACTCCATCTCTCATATACTTGTACTATCTTTATATCATACGAATACTTAGTTTCTTTTATGCGTATAAAATTATGATAAGGCACACTAAATACATTTCTGTTTGATATATATAAAGTATTATATAATAAAAGGATTACATTATTTACAATCATTGCAAACCATTATTTTCAATGACATAGGATGTAAACCTTCAACCTAAGTTAAATAAGTAAAATTTTACCTAAGTAAAATAATTAAATTTTTCATGACATTTTCTTCCATGCATGTTATAATCACAAAAATAAATGAAATTATAAAGGGGGACCTAACTTGGAAATTACGAAAACCGAATTAAAAGATTTAAAAGAGATTCTTGAATTACAGTATCTTGCATATCAGAGTGAGGCCAAATTACATAACAATTATTCGATACAACCTTTGGTTCAGACCCTGGAACAAGTTGAGCAAGAACTGCTGAAAGGTGTTATTTTAAAAGGAATTGATGAGAAAGGCTCCATCATAGGATCTGTGCGAGGTTATACTGAAGGCAACACCCTGTATATCGGTAAATTAATCGTTCATCCGAAGCATCAGGGGAAAGGTTACGGCAGCCAGCTTCTGAAGGCAATCGAAGCTCTACATCCAGGACTTCGTTATGAGCTTTTTACCAGCAGCAAGAGTATTAAGAATTTAAGTATTTATGAACATATGGGGTATTTGCGTTTTCAAGAAAAAGAGATAGCTCCTGATTTAAAGATCATTTATCTCGAGAAAAAGCTGCCAGCTGGAATATAAGTGCTGGTAAATTGATTACTGCAATTGATATCTTTAAGAATTAATTCGGTCATAGATTCATATCGTAAAGATTCATACCATAGTGATTCATATCATAGAGATTCATATCATAGAGATTTATATCATAGAGATTCATATCATAAAGATTTATATCATAAAGATTTATATCATAGAGATTTATATCATAGAGATTTATATCATAAAGATTCATATCATAGAGATTTATATCATAAAGATTTATATCATAGAGATTCATATCATAAAGTTCCATATCAAACAAGCATCAAATTGATATGGAGCTTTTATTTATTTTATCTATTTAAAAAATATTTCTAGCGATATTATTTGAGATCAATCAGTATTATTCTATTATTTTGACAAATCAAAACTATAATGTTACAATAATTTAGTCCAATAGTGGACTATTTATTAGGAATGAGGTTTCTGACATGGAGTGGATTTATTTATTTCTAGCTATAATTATTGAAATAGTTGCAACGGCTTTAATGAAATATTCAAATGGTTTTTCAAAATTATTACCATCCATCGGGACATTTATTGGCTATATTCTGTGCTTTACTTTTCTATCCTTTGCCTTGAAAAAGATAGATATAAGCGTAGCATATGCTATATGGTCTGCTGTTGGAATAGTGATATTATCAGTAATTGGTGTCTTAGTTTTTAATGAAAGTATTAGCTTATTAAAAGTAATATCAATACTTTTAATTGTATTGGGAGTTATAGGCTTGAATTTAAGCGGAGTAAGTCATTAATATATGCGCGACAAAAGAAAGGGTTAGAAAAATGGATGATAACGCTAAAATCATTGAGCAAATAGAGAGTTATTATAATTCATGGTTTGAAATAAATAATATATACCATATCTGGGCTATCAGACACGGTATACAAGAAACAACCTTATTTGTTCTTTATGTAATTAAAAATACAGAACCATACTGCACTCAAAGCGATATTTGCAAGAAGTTATTGTTACCCAAACAAACAGTTTCTAAAATACTATCTAACCTTGAACATGATGAGTATATACTTAAAGAGCCTAATAGTAAAGATCGCAGAAATAGAATTATTCGATATACTGAAAAAGGAACGCAATATGCTACATTAATCCTTGAAGAACTAAAATTTGCAGAAATTAATGCTTTTCATCAGATGTCACAAAAACAGTGCGTCAATATCGTGGAGAGCTTCAGATTGTTATCTGACTCGTTATTAATAACATTAAGTTAAGTATCCTATCGAACAGAATAAATATATATGACCGTGTGAAGAAAAGTCTGTTAAGAACTTTCTATGATAATTAGATTAAGGATTTGAAGGCTGATTAAATAAATCAATGGTATGTCAAGAAACTCTAGACACGGATTATAAAAAAATGACCTGGACTAACATACTGCTGTAATCCAGGTCTAATCTTTTAATCAGCTTTATTTTGAATATATTTTTTATTTTAAATAGGCTTAATGCTTCACAAACTTTATCTTTCAAAAGTTTAAACTTATGCAATTCAGAATTGCTATTTACAGCAATCTATCTTACTTAGAACAATCCCGTAATTTTTCCATCTTCATCTACATCGATACCTTCCGCAGCCGGAACCTTCGGAAGACCGGGCATCGTCATAACAGTACCTGTGATTGCTACGACAAAACCGGCGCCGGCAGATACATATACTTCACGTATATTAATAGTGAAGCCGGTCGGTCTGCCAAGCTTGGTTGCATCATCGGATAGAGAATATTGGTTCTTTGCCATACAGATTGGAAGCTCCTTATAGCCAAGGGATTCAATGGTCTTGATTGCGCTCTCTGCTGCAGGATCGTAGGTTACTCCATCTGCGCCGTAGATTTCCTTTGCAATTGTCTCTATCTTATCTTTAATTGATCTATTCACATCATAGAGCGGCTTATAGTGGCTTTCCTTCGTCTCCATCGTAGCGAGTACCTTCTTTGCCAGATCGATACCGCCCTCTCCACCTTTCTCCCATACCTCACATAAGGAGAATTCGCAGTTACGATTTTCACAGAATTCTTTCACATATGCAAGCTCTGCATCGGTATCGGTTACAAAGCGATTTAAGCTCACAACTACCGGTACCCCGAACTTCTGCAGGTTCTCGATATGCTTCTCCAGATTTACAATACCGCTCTTTAACGCATCCAGGTTTTCTTTGGAAAGCTCCGCCTTCTGTACACCACCGTTGTATTTTAAAGCTCTTACGGTTGCAACAAGAACAATAGCATCCGGCTTTAACTCTGCCATTCTGCATTTGATATCAAGGAATTTCTCAGCGCCTAGGTCCGCTCCGAAGCCAGCCTCTGTAACTACCACATCCGCTAATTTTAATGCAGTTTTTGTCGCTCTTACGCTATTGCAGCCATGCGCAATGTTGGCGAAAGGACCGCCATGAATGATAGCAGGTGTATTCTCAAGGGTCTGGATCAGGTTCGGCTTTAAGGCATCCTTTAAAAGTGCTGCCATTGAACCGACTGCATTCAGCTGTTTTGCGAGAACCGGCTGTCCGTCATAGGTATAAGCTACCACGATACGGCCCAGTCTTTCCTTCAGATCTTTCATATCATCTGCAAGGCAGAGAACCGCCATAATCTCGGATGCAACCGTGATGATAAAATGATCCTCTCTCACTACACCATCCGCTTTTCGGCCAAGTCCGATGACGATATTGCGTAAAGCTCTGTCATTCATATCAACGCAGCGTTTCCATACAATCTGTTTCGTGTCAATATTTAAGGTATTACCCTGCTGGATATGATTGTCCATCATTGCTGCGAGCAGGTTATTTGCAGAGGTAATCGCATGGAAATCTCCTGTAAAATGAAGATTCAAATCCTCCATTGGAACTACCTGGGCATTGCCGCCACCGGCTGCACCGCCTTTTATTCCAAAACAAGGTCCAAGGGAAGGCTCGCGAAGTGCAATCACTGATTTTACATTCATTTTCCCTAAGGCCTGTCCAAGACCTACGGTTGTTGTCGTCTTTCCCTCGCCGGCAGGAGTCGGATTAATTGCAGTCACTAATACCAGCTTACCATCCGGGTTGTTTTTCACCTTTTCCCATAGCTCATCAGAAAGCTTCGCCTTATATTTTCCGTAAAACTCTAAATCGTCCTCTGAAATGCTAAGCTGCTTTGCAACTTCTTTAATATGCTTTAGTTTCGCTTCCTGAGCAATTTGAATATCTGATTTCATTCGTGTATCCTGCCTTTCTCTCCTAACGTTTATATCAAATGAATTTCTGCCATTCATCTTGATTTACATTCGATCATTCAATTATGTAAGAACCGTTCTAAACCAAACATATTATACAAGATATCCTCTAAATATTACAAGAAAAATAATTATCAAACAAAAAACTCTTGCTTTATGAAATGAGATAAGTATATACTATTTATTATCATTTATGAGCATTTATTTTATTTTTACGTTTTGCATATGGAAAGGATGTTCCCCATGAAATATAATACCGTGATTTTTGATTTAGACGGCACTTTATTAAATACCCTCGAAGATCTTAGGGACAGTCTTAATGATACCCTGTTAAAGAAGGGTTATTCACCCAGAAGCATTGAGGATGTAAAGCGTTTTGTCGGAAATGGTGTTAGAAATCTGGTGCGTTTGTCCGTTCCCGAAAGCTGTTCGGAAGACGAAGTAAATAATGTATTAGATGAATTTAAAATGAATTACAAAAACAATATGCAGAATAAAACAAGGCCCTACAACGGTATTATGGAGCTGCTTTTAGACCTGCACCGCTATAATTTTAAAATGGCTATTGTTTCAAATAAATATGATGCTGCCGTTAAATCCCTGGCTAGAACGTATTTTGGAAATCTTATTCCGGTAGCTATCGGAGAAACGCCGGAGATCAGACGTAAACCGGCACCTGACAGTATCTTCACAGCTGTCAAGGAATTAGGCTCCGATCTTAACAGAACCATCCTGGTCGGAGATTCAGAAACCGATGTCCAGACAGCGAAGAATGCCGGTATTCCATGTATTGGTGTTACCTGGGGCTTCCGCTGCCGTGAGGTTCTACGAAGCGAAGGTGCAGATTATCTGATTGATACTCCTAAGGAACTGTTGACCATAATCTGAATAAGAATAGTGTACCCTGTGGGCATTATTAATTTTCCCAATAATTCTGTTTTAGTAGATAAAACTGCTGTATATCACTGTATTTAAGCTGAGCTTCGAAGTGATCACATCCGGTTGCGTGTACAGCAGGCATACTCAGCACAATGCCGTCAGGCTTAAGAAAATAAGAAACGTTATCCGCTATGCTAAACGGGTCTACTGTTTGATATTCGGACGATTGAAGTTTGAGCATTTCTGGGAAACTGGCTTCATCATATGAAGTTATTGGATTCGTGGGAAAATAAGCGCTATCAAAAAACACCTTTTCAAAATCAGCATTGGTTGTATACAAATCTTTGAGGGTAATTTCTTTCATAGACTGTAAGTCTACATTAAGTGCGATTAGATTACAGACCGTATATGCACCACCTTCGATATTACTTGTTCCCCAAAAAACAATGCTTATTATTTTACTGTTTTGCAATGTAACTGCAGACTGATAATCGATGGTCAAACCGGTATCACTTGTGAATAGAGATGTATCAATTTTTGCAAAGCTCTGCACTTTATCATAGACCAGTGTATTTAACGCATCAAAATCACTGCCAGAGAAACTTGGATATTGAATTTTTATTGAGCTATTTTTATTAGGTGCTTCTGAATAAACCGACATCGTGTAACTTTCATCAGAAGTTTCTGATTCATCAGAATTATTTGTAGTCTCCGACTCCGGTACAACTGTCACAGTAAGTGTTTCATCTGTTGTAGCCTTTTTTCCACAACTCACAAAAAAAATACAACTAATCATAATAGAACTTAAAAGAATTATTTTCTTAAACATTAAAACGCCTCCAATCAAATTGATACATATAATAACTTATTTAGATTAATTTATCAAATATTTACTATTGATTGACTGTACGATGAATTTCAGATACACTTCAACAATATTAATATCCGAACATTGGTAAAGCATTCTGGAGCCCACCACATCTTCTATTTCGTTGAATATGAATTCCCCCTGGTCTCCAATGATAAAATCGATACCAACTAAGCCGAAATCAAACTGATTAATGATAGTATTAACAATTGCTTTTTCCTCTTCGGATAAGTGATAGAGACATACCTCACCGCCAAGGGAATAATTCGATTTAAAGCCTTCCTTTGCAGTTCGCAGTACCGCCGCTATTATCTCTTTTCCAATGACATAGACTCTAAGATCCTGATGTCTGCTTCCGGTTAAGGGCTGAACCACCACATCTGAACTTCGAAGACCATCCACAATCTCACTCTGCTTCTTTCTGCTACCATAATTCAGAGTATCCTCATCTGCCTCCGACTCCCCTTCATAGCTTATTACATCAGAGGGCTCTACCAGAAACACCTGAGTTCCTCCATGTCCCTCCACTGCTTTGATGACGGTTGGTTTAGTGACCACGGATATGACTTCCTTTACCTGCACATTCCGGTAGAAGCTTGAATCTACCATCTTAATTCCGGTCTTTGCCAGATACTGGTATGCTCTTGCTTTATCATTGCAGATCTCCGATACAAAGGAATTATTAAATACCTTGATACCCATTAACTCCAACTGTTTACTTAACAGCGGATATATCGCCCTGCAGATTACAAAATCAGGATTGGCTATGGCTTCTTTCTGGTATGTCAGAAACCATGTATTATTCTTTACCCCGAATTCCAGGTCTTCCACCAGAATAAGCTTAACATCAATGCCATGCATAGAACCTTCTTTCCTATAAAATTGAATATACTGCTTATTATAGATAGCAGCTTCCCGAAAATAAATGAGCCATGCCACCATATGAGCACCCACTTTCAAGAGGATTTAATTTGATAAAGTTTTGGCTTGAAGTTGATTCTTAATATAAGTAATAATCTCGTCCGCAGCATTCACTCCGGTACAATCATAGATGTTTTTGAAATGTGCATTCGAATTAACTTCACAGACGATTGGTTCATCATTTTCACCAAGCAACAAATCAACCCCGGCAAAATCAAGTCCTATGATCTCACAGCTTCTTAGTGCTAGCTCGCATTGTATCTGT